>DATJTR010000641.1:0-9421 GCA_035503215.1 Pirellulales bacterium | reverse complement strand
CGCGATCCCTGGGAAACCCTTGTCGCGGGAATGATCACGACCGGAATCGTCGTCACGGCGCGACTTTTGGCGTCGTGCTCCGCGGCAGTTTTCGTGAGATGAAATCGCAGCCCTTCGATTTTCTCGAAACGGCTGGACGGCAATAATTCGCCGACCAGGAAGCCATCTTGGCTCTGTGCCTCTGCCATGGATCGTTCTCCGGTTCTTCGGCAATCAGTCGGGGCCCAATACCTCCCTGCATGCATTCTACCAGGACGCTGACGGGTGGGCGGCTTTCCCTTGCTGCGGGAGTCGCGGCTGGCGTCGGTTCGTCGTAGCGGCAGGCGCTACAACATCGTTTTCGATTGCCGAGGAGGGTTGGCCACGAATTCGCTCTCGCAAGTCCAGCCAACGGCGATTCAGGAGGTAATCTGGCCGCGGATTTCGTTGTTGCGAAGTGCCGCACGTTCGTTGAGTCGGGTGAGCACCGATGGCGACCAGCGGGACTCGCTTTCGAATCCGGGAATCGTCTTTCTGCCGGCTCCGTCGCTGGCAGGCAGCAACCTGTTAGCCCAGCCCATCAGACGTGAGACGAGGCCGGGGAAAAGGCCGTGGGCGCCAATCGCGAGTTTGGCCGGCAACGATAGCGCGAGATAAGCCCGGCCGTCGGTGGTGGCGTTGACGATTCGACGGGCGGCCCACCGCGAAGGCATCGACAGCCCCGGTAGCGATCCACTGATGCTGAACCAGGCGTATTCAGCCTGATTCTGTCCCTTGAAGTGAGCGTTTCGCGGGCTACCGGTGCGCATCAAGCCAGGGCAAACGGTGGTGACACGAATACCCTTGCCAATGAGCTCCGCGCGCAATCCTTCGGAGAGACCGACCAGGGCGGACTTGCTGGCCGAGTAGGGAAGTAGATGCGGCACGCTAACTTCGCCGCCTACCGAGGCGATGTTGACGATATGGCCGCGGGTGCTCTGCAAATGGGGAAGAGCCGTTTGCACGGCATGCAGCGGAGCCCAAAAGTGCGTGTCCATCGCGCTGCGGAAATCCGATTTGGTCATACAGTCCAAGGGGCCCACGGTAATAATCCCGGCATTATTCACCAAACAGTCGATCCTGCCCCAGCGCTGAAGGATTTCGCCAATGAATTCGTTCACTTGCTTGGGCGCGGTGACGTCGCAAACCTGTCCAAAGACTTGATCGGTTGTCGCAGCGAGATCGGCCAGGGCCTGATCGACCTCGCGTTGATCGCGCGAGCAGATGGCCACACGGGCGCCCCGTGCGATCCAGACGCGGGCCATCTCCAAGCCCAGCCCGCGAGAGCCACCCGAAATCATCACCACTTTGTTCCGCCAATAGGCCCGATTGCGGCGGCGTTTAGCGATCAAGAGGGCCGCCGCCGCGGCACCGCCCGCGGTACTGAGTGCGATCACAAGACGTCGATTCGTGGCTTCGCGTTGCATGGCCTTCTCCAGCTAGCCGTTGAGCGATTCGTTGCCGAGCAGCACCTCGTAGGCTCGTCGCCAGGGCTGCTTGCGGTACCAAGCCGGTTGCCGCGCGAAGGGCGGCAAACTCCATGCCGTCGGATCTCCCATGCGCACTGGTGGGCGGGTTTGATGGCGCTGCGGGGAAAGCTGGCACTTCAATTGCAAAGCAACCGTGCACCGACGATCGGGCACACGTTGTGGCGGCCGGAGCGACCTCAATTGGCCGATGGGTAGAAAAGTCCGCCTCCCACGTGCTTCGTGCGCGACCGGACTGCACGGCGATCAATCACTACAAAACCGAAAGGAAGAAAGTCATGCGACTCGATTCACTGGAAAATCTGTTCGTGCACGAAATCAAGGATTTGCTCAGCGCCGAAAAGCAATTGGTAAAAGCCCTCCCGAAAATGGCCAAAGGCGCCAGCAATCCTCAGCTACGCTCGGCGATCGAAGAGCACTTGGAGCAAACCAAGGGGCACGTGAATCGGCTGGAGCAAATTTTCGCGAAACTGGGTAAATCGCCTCGCGCCGAGCACTGCAAGGCGATGCAAGGTTTGATCGAAGAAGGTTCCGACCTATTGGAAGAAGAGGGGTCGGCGAGCGTCAAGGACGCCGCGTTGATCGGTGCCGCACAGCGCGTCGAGCACTATGAAATCTCCGCGTACGGCACTGCCCGCACCCTGGCTGATCTGCTCGGGCACAAGGAAGCGGTCGACCTGCTTCAGCAAACGCTCGATGAAGAAAAGCAAACCGACGAAAACCTGACCAAGCTGGCCATGAGCGAAGTGAATTCCGAAGCAGAAAAGGCCGAGGCCTGAATTCGGACAATCGGATCTGCTCCTCTACGACGGGCTTCATGCCGTCGATGGAAAAGGGAGACGTTGTCAGCCACGAGTCGCTGGGTGAAGTTGTCGAGGTCGGGCCGCAGGTGCTCAACCTGCGGCCCGGCGACCGCGTGGTCGTGCCATTCACGATTTCCCGCGGCGACTGCCGGTTCTGCAGCGTCAGTTTTTTCGTGCTGAGACCGCTCGAATCCTCATGTCGCACAAGCCGCGCGGGTTAGCTCCGGCGGGATGGAACCCTTTTCGAGAGGAGTTTGAGCCCTGCGCCTTTTCGAGCAATCTGCTCATACGTGCATTCGCCTGGGGCCTTGTCAGGACGAAAACGCAACAGGCGCGTGCCATGCCGAAAGCGTTCGCCGGTGAAATGGTCGTATTGCACTTCGACGACCAGCTTGGGCTCAAGAGGTTGCCACTGCGTGGACCTTCCGTTGTTCCAGCGGCTTGGCCCTCCCGGGGCGGAGCCGCTGAAACCTGGTGGAGCAATGAGGGGCCGGAGGACGCCGAGTAAGCGTTTTCGCTCGGCGTCAGAGAACGCCGAAGTAAAACCAACGTGGTTGAGCAGCCCCTGATCGTCGTACAGGCCGAGCAGCAGCGAGCCGACGACGCGTTTCCTTTCCGCATAACGGAAACCTCCGACGACGCAATCGGCCGTTCGCTGCCGCTTGATTTTTTGCATGCCGTCGCGATTGCCGGATTGGTAGGCCAGATCGAGCCGCTTGGCGACGATGCCGTCCAGGCTGCCGCCGGCGACTCCGTGCAGCCAGCGCCGGGCAACCGACGCGCGCGTCGTGGCCGGAGAAACCCGGATCTGCTCGTTCGCGGCCAAGAACCGTTCGGCAAACCGCTCCAGCTTGCGGCGCCGCGCCGCGAGAGGTTCTTCCACGAGCGACTTTCCTTTTTCATCGACGAGCAGGTCGAAGACGACGAACAAGGCTGGGTGTTCCGCCGCCAGCTTTTTCACTCGGCTGGCGGCTGGATGGATACGCTGCAAAAGGTCGTCGAAGGACGAGCGGCCGCCGACGGGAATCATGATTTCGCCATCGATGACAAAATGGCCGGCTCGCAACTTCACCAATGCCGCTACCATTTCCGGAAAATAGCGGGCCAGCGGCTGCCCCGACTTCGATTGAAGCTGCACCTGCTTGCCGTCGCGAAATGCCAGGCAACGGAAGCCGTCCCATTTGGGCTCGTATTGCCACTGGGGCCCCTCTGGAATCGCCTCGACCAGGCGTGCTTCCATGGGTGCAAAAGGGGGTTCGAGCGGCAGCGTCATTAGGCTCATCGACTCCTATCGGCGACACGAGATTACGCAGTTTGCAGCACCTCGCACGCCTCGCCCGAGATTGCACTTTGGCCCTGCCGGGACGAGGAGCGACGGCTTCGACGACCGAGAAAAAAGAGCGCCTGGCACTGCGACCGTCGTTCCTGGGCGGATCGGTGCCAACTCGACTTGGGAAAAACCAGCCCGAGAAGAAATTCCAATCGGCACCCGTCGTCGAGGCGGATGCCTGCCACGGCTGCCGCGCTGGTGCGACCTATCCAGTCCGTCACGCTACTTGCTGCTTTTCTTTCGGCCGCCTGTTTTGTGGCTCGACTTCTTGGCCCCTTTCTTCTTGGGTACCTTGGCCCCTTTCTTGCGCGCCTCGGACAATCCGATGGCGATCGCCTGTTTGCGGCTTTTGACCTTCTTTTTGGATTTGCCGCTCTCCAAGCTGCCTTTCTTCTTCTTTTCCATCGCATGCTCGACGGAGCTTTGAGCCTTTTTGCCATATTTGGCCATCGTGATTCTCCTCAACTTGGAATGTGTTTTGCATCCATTCAGTACGAATCACTTCGTGTGGTGCAAATACTGGGCCGGCATACGGAGGGACGACGCCGATCATGAAGACCGCGAAAGTCACGAGCAAGCGAATGATTGAAGTGGTTGTGGAAACACCGCGCGGGCATCGCAACAAATTCAAATTCGACCCGAAAACCAAGACCTTTCTTTTGGGGAGCGTGCTTCCGGCGGGACTGTCGTTTCCCTACGACTTCGGGTTCGTGCCCAAGACGAAGGCCGCCGACGGCGACCCGCTCGATGTGCTGCTGTTGATGGACGAGCCGGCCTTTCCAGGCTGCCGCGTGCAGGCGCGCATGATCGGCGTGCTCGAAGCCGAACAAACGGAGAATGGCAAGACGCTGCGCAACGACCGCATCATCGCCGTGGCCGAAAACGCCCACGATTACGCCGACATCCAAACGCTCAAAGACATCAACGACCATCTGCTCCAGGAATTGGAGCGGTTTTTCATTTCCTATAACGAAACGCGCGGCAAGCAATTCCGTCTGTTGGCGGCGCGGGGACCGAAACGTGCGTGCAAGCTCCTCGTGGCGGCGAGCCGGGCGAAACCGTCGGGCAAGCACTGAGGTTTCGGGCGGGAGGGCAGCAAATGGGGATGAGCACCGATCTCGGGTGGGATGAAATCGCGCTGCGGCTGGCGCTGACGGTGGTTGCCGGAGGCCTTGTCGGGCTCGATCGGGGAGAACATGGCCGGGCGGCTGGGCTGCGGACCACGATTCTGGTCTGCCTCGCCGCCTCGGCGTCGATGATCGAGGCGAATTTGCTTCTGCCAACCGCTGGCAAAGCCCCCGATTCGTTCGTCGTATTGGATTTGATGCGTCTGCCCCTCGGTATTCTCTCGGGAATGGGATTTATTGGAGCGGGGGCGATCTTGCGGCGGGGCAAGCTGGTGCGCGGGGTAACCACCGCCGCGACCTTATGGTTTGTTACGGTGATGGGGCTCTGCTTCGGCGGCGGCCAGAAAGCGTTAGGCCTGGTACTGTTGGCAATTGGTCTCACGGTGCTTGCCGTGCTGCGTTGGGTTGAGCACCAAATGAGGGAAGATCGGCAGGGAACGTTGATCCTGGCTGCACGGCAGGATGGTCCCAGCGAGCTGACGATTCGCGAGGAACTCGCTGCCGAGCAATTCAGCTTGGTGTCGTTCGGCGTAACCCATTTGCCCGAGCGTGGGTTGCAGCAGGTCCGCTGTCAGGTGCGGTGGCGGGCCCGGGGCGAAGACTCACGAACGCCGCAAGTCGTGGGACGTTTGGCAGCCGCACCGGGGGTGATCCAGGTCCGCTGGCAGGCATGAACCGTGGGCTATAGCGAACGGCTTGCGGACTGCTTTCGGTATGTTTGTTGCAACCGATTTTGGCCGGTCTTGCTGGCAAACCGAGGCGCATCGAAGGGGTGCATACGCCATGAACTCCGTTGCCGCAAAAACCTCGATCCCTGCGAAAAGACTGCCGGCCTTCGACAAAGAAACAGAATTAGCGAATGCCATCGTCGAAGCACCGCGCGGCAGCACCTATAAGTACAAATTCAATCCAGCCACCGGTCTGTTTCATTTGCACAAGCGTTTGCCGGCGGGAGCCGCTTTCCCGTTCGACTTTGGCTTTATTCCGGGGACTGAGGGGGAAGACGGCGATCCACTCGATGTGCTGTTGCTGCTGGAAGAGCCGGCGGCGGTAGGGACGGCGGTCCCGGCGCGTTTGATCGGAGTGATCGAAGCGGAGCAAACCGAGGGAGGAAAGACGTCTCGGAACGATCGTCTGCTGGCGGTATTGGAAACGCCCTTTAATCCGCCGCCTTACAAGTCTCTCGATGATCTCGACGATCAACTGCTGGCCGAGATCGAGCATTTTTTCGTGAGCTACAACGAAGCGGAAGGGCGCGTGTTCAAGCCGATCGGCCGCGGTGGACCGCAACAGGCCGTGCTGATGGTGAAGAAGCATTTGCTGAAGTGAGGCTGAGTCATGGCCTTTGGCTTGAAGGAAAATGAGTCGATCGCAGCTGGCATCTGCCGAGCAAGCCGTCAACAGCTCAAGCGGGCAAATCGCGAAATGGGCGAGCTTCCCGGCGATAGCGCCGTGCATGACATTCGCAAGCGATTCAAAAGGGTTCGGGCCCTGGCTCGCTTGGTCCGTGCCTCCCTCGGCGAGCGGCGATACCGCTCCAGCAACAAAGCGGTGCGCGACGCCGGTAAACCGCTGGCCGAGCTTCGCGACGCGGAGGCGACGATGGGCGCGCTCGAGCGGCTCGTCCGCAGGGGACGCGTTTCGGAAACGGCCGCCAAGACGCTGCGCGACGAGTTAAGCGCTCATTACGATGTCGCCCGCGAAGGGTCTTTTGAGGCGGAAAGCCAAGACACGATCCATGGCTTGCTCAGAAAGGCCCGCAAGTCGGTTCGCAAGTGGAAAATTGGTTCCGCGGGATGGAAGGCGATCGAAGCCGGGCTGACCGACACCTACGAGAAGGCACAGCAAGCGTTCTTGGCCGCGGCGATCGATCCTTCGATCTCGAACTTGCACGAATGGCGAAAGCAGGTCAAATATCTGTGGAACGAAATCGAGTTCATCAAGCGGCTGCGACCCCGCGCTCTGGGGCGCTTGGCCGGATCGCTGCATCGCCTTGGCGACCTGTTGGGGGACGATCACGATCTGGCCGTCCTGGTCCAGACGTTTGAAAAGAGTCAGGCAGCCAACAAAGCTGCCGTCGTTGAAGAGCTAGCGCCGCTCATTCACGAGCAGCGCCGGCGGTTCGAGCAAAAGGCCTTTCGACTCGGCGAGCAACTCTTCGAGCCTCAGGTACGGCAGTTCGTCAAGCAACTCAAACGCACGAGCCGCCGGAAACGGCGGAGAACCGCCACGTCTTCATGACTCATCGGCATTTGCGCCGAGCGTTACCAACCCGGGAGCCTCGCAGGCCATGGCACGGAAAAAAGCGAAGCCGCATCGGAAGCGTGGGCCACGTCCCGGTTGGAGCGGAATGCTCAGCATCGGCCTCGTGACGTTTCCGGTCCAGGCGTTTAACGCGGTTCAGCCCGGCAGCCATTTCGACCTCCATCAGCTCCACAAGAGCTGCCACAGCCGAATTCACTACGTGAAGACTTGTCCGATTCACGGGCCAGTCAGCAACGACGAAATCGTTTCGGCCTACGAATATCGACCCGGCGAATACGTCGAAATCGACGACGAGGAACTCGACTCTCTATATAGCGATCGCCAGCGCGCTTTGTCGATCGAGGCCTTCATCGCTCCGGAGCAACTCGATCCGATCCATTTCGATGGGCGAATGTATTACCTCGTGCCGGCAGACGCCGAATCGCTCGAGCCCTATTTGCTGTTTCGCGAAGCGATGGAAAAACAAGAGCGCTGGGGCGTTGGCCGCATCCTGATGAGCGGGCGGCGCCAACTCGCCATGATTCGGGTCTACGAGCAAGGCATCTCGATGGCGCTGCTGCATTACGCCGACGAGCTGCGGAGCCTCGAAACCGTGCTCCATCTCTCGGGCCGAACGAAAGCCGCGGCCAAGAAGTCCCATTTAGCCGAAACCCTGGTCAAGGAATGGACGCAGCGCAAGTTCGACATCTCGGCCTACGCCGACGAAAGCCATGACGAATTGGCCGAAATGATCGAGGCCAAGGTCAAGGGCCGAAAGGTCGTGGCGCCGGAGGAAGAAGAGGAACCGGAGACCGTTGACTTGATGGATGCGCTGCGGCGAAGCATTGCCAGGCAAGCCAAATCGGCCGACGGTCGCCACCATCGAGCCAAGTCTCGTTCGGCCGCGAAATCGCCGCGGAGAACCAAACGGACAGCGTGACGCCCCAGACCTGCGGATCGGCCAGTCCGGTCTATTTGCAGGGCGACCTCTGCCAAGCGGCGCGCTCGTTAGCCTGAATTAGGAGTGGTCGGCACGATCTGAATCGACACCACCGCTCCATTCCCTCGACATGCGGCTGGCCGTCAACGCCGGCCGAGAAAGTAGAGAGTAGTAAGCAGACCGAGGAGAGGAGCTTGTTGGCCCGCGGTGTCGAGCTCGTCGGCGCGAGTGTTTTGCCTTCTCGCCTCTCTACGTTCCACTCTCTTCTCTCTCTTTTTTGCCTGCAGGGCAAAAAATCGGGGCGACAGGATTTGAACCTGCGACCTCTTGCACCCCAAGCAAGCGCGCTAATCCAGGCTGCGCCACGCCCCGAATGATCGCCGAAAAACGACAGCGAACCGATCGCGGCCGGCTCGCGAAAAGGAGCCGGTGGGGTTGGGCCTTGCGGCCGCGCCGGCACGAACGTTTCGGCCTCGATCGAGCACGTTACTATCGCAAATCGGACTCGGCATTTCAACGCCTGCTGGAGCGGGCGATTTGCCGCATAAAACGGCTGCGCGGCAAGTGGGCCCATCCCGCACGTGGAAGACGCAACGCTTTGTGCGGCTTGTGCCGGCGGGATGCTTCGCACCCAGAGCGCTTCGTGTTAGGAGTGCTTCACGCTGGCTGCGGTTTCCTCTAGATTGACAGCCTATGCCACAGCATGCCGAACCTCCGCCGTTTGCCGATCGATTGGGCCAGGCCGTGGCGGCGCGGCGCACGCCGGTCTTGGTCGGCTTGGATCCCAGCTATGAAAAGCTGCCAGCAGGGATGGAGGCGCGGGCCAACGCGGGCGAAAAGGCCGATTGGAGTGGCAAGGCCATCGCCTGCCGGCGATTTTGCGAGTCGGTGATCGACGTCGTCGCTCCGCTCGTGGCGGCGGTGAAACCGCAAGCGGCGTTCTTCGAGGAACTTGGCCCGCCAGGAATGTCGGCCCTGAAAGACGTGATCGACTACGCCCGGGCCAAGGGGCTGCTCGTCATTCTCGATGGCAAACGGAACGACATCGGCAACACGGCGGCGGCCTATGCGGCCGGCTATCTCGGCTCGCCAGCCTTGAGCGCCTGGGCGGCCGACGCGCTGACGGTCAGCCCCTACTTGGGGGCCGACAGCTTGGACCCGTTCATCGACGTCTGCGTGCGGCGCGGAGCGGGAATCTTCGTGCTGGTAAAAACTTCGAATCCCGGCGGCGGCATGTTTCAGGATCTGCTCGTCGAAGGAGAGCCGCTGTATCAGCACGTGGCGCGGGCGGTCGACGTCTGGTCACGGCAGACCCAGGACACGTCGGGCTATGGGGCAGTGGGGGCCGTGGTCGGGGCGACCTATCCGGAAGAACTCGAACGGCTGCGCTCCATGATGCCGCACACCTGGCTGCTGGTCCCCGGTTACGGCAGCCAAGGGGCCGCGGCCCGCGATGTGTGCGGGGCGTTCGA
>DATJTR010000640.1:0-11636 GCA_035503215.1 Pirellulales bacterium | reverse complement strand
AAGATTCCGCTGATCGGACGCGAGGCGAGCACGACACATCCCCATGGTCGATGACCAAGGGAATGTGCAGCCCCTGGCTGACCGGGCAGCGCCCCCTTACCAAGACGCGTGGGTCCAACCGCTCGATGCCGAGCAGGAGCTGAAGATGTTACGCTACGCCGTGGTTTTTCTGGTGATTGCGTTGCTGGCTAGTGGATTTGGCATGTTCGGTCTTTCCGGCGTTGCCATGGAAGCCGCCAGAATCCTATTTTTCGTGTTCTTGGTGCTGCTGGTCGTATCGCTCATCAGCGGACGAAGAGGCATCGGGCCTGGCGCGGGAATCTAGCCCGGCCTCGCGACCCTGTTTTCTAATTCGATCAAAAGCCCGCTGCTGAAGAAGGCATCGCTGGCCTTTACGGAATCGGCGTGCCGCCGGGCGCGGGAGTGGGGATCGTTTCGCTGCCGGCAGCGGGCGCATCGGCCACGCCGGGGACGCCGGCGGCGTCGTGAGCCAGAGGCGGCAGGCCGTGATCGGCTTCGTCGGGGACGAAGACTTCGTCCATTTCGGTGGCATCGACATGCCGGCGGAGCAAGAAATAGATCGCCGTGTTGGCCGTCCAGAAATAGCTGAACACGAACGCCGTGGCCACGGTCACGGCCAAGTCGATCCAGAAGCGAATCAATCGCAGGCCGAGTTCGCCCGTGGGGCTGAGCGGGTTGATATCGGAGGGGACAAGATTGCCGCCGTGCGCGAGCACGCTGCCCCAAGGCAGATAGGTCGACGTCTCCAGCGGTACGAGCCCGCCGCTAAGCCAACTCACGCCCCAGGCCCCCAGGTCGACGACGGCGGCGGTGAAGATGGCCACCACGATCCAGCCGAGCATGCCGAGCGCGCCGGCGACCATCGAATAGAGGACATAGAGCAGCGGCCGCTGATAGGTATAAGCATACGAGCGGCTGAGGGCGTCGAAGGCGTCGGTCCCTTCGGCACTGATCGTAGCCCACATCAGCGGGAAGCCGAAGAACAAGCCCACCAGCAACACGGCCATGAACACGCCGGCCAAGAGGACCAGGAACCACAGCGCCCCGGCAATCACCAGACCCAGATCGCCGCGCAGCAGGACGCCGAACAGCGCCAGCGGAACCGCCGCCAGGCTCACGCCGAACAAGGGAAACAGCGGAGCGGCAAAATAGGAGGGCCATTTGCGCTGCGCGTAGCAAGCCAGAAACGTCCACGAAAGCAACTCCTCGCGGGCCAGCGCCACGGCGGCCAGCCGCGTGATCGCTCCGCCCAGGTACGACCAGACCGCCAACTCCCACAGTCCGCAGCAGAAGAGGAACAAGAATTCGCCCAGCGAAATCTCGGGATTGAACATGCCGATGAACGGCGCGGCCAGCCGGAGATGCCCCTGCACCATCGGCGATTCAAGCCACCACCACACCGGATTGCTTATGCGCTCGGCCCCTCCTACGTCGGGCCTCACGCCGCTCGCTTTTGCCACTGCGGGCAACGCTCGCTGGTCCGGTAGCCACCAGGCGGCCAACGGTGGGGCGGCGTTCCAGGGCCACTCGCCGACGCCGGCGATCGTGCCGGCGAAATGGCTTTCGGGCGGGATCGTCACGGCGCCTTGGAAAATCGCTCCGCAGACCCGCCAGCCGGCGGTCACGGCCACCCAGGCCAGTGCCGCGAAGATGAGTGCCCGGGGATTGAAGGCCAGCCGCAGGGCGGTGACCAGATTGAGCCAGGGAAAGACCTCGGGCCAGACGACTGTCGTTAGCTTGCCGCGGTCTTCCGCCATCGAGCGATCTCCCGGGGGTTGGTGTTTTTGCGCTCGGCCCCTCCCGACCCGCAGCATGCTTGGCATGCTGCAAGTGCCATCGGGCCTTACGCCGCTCGCAGTGTTATTGCGCTCGGGCCTGCCTTCGGCAACCCTCACGCCGCTCACTTGTGCCACTTCGGGCACCGTTCGCTAGTAAAATGCCGTTCGGGCAACGCTCGCTGGTTTTTGCGCTGAGGCCCGGCCCAGACTCCGGCCGGGGGGGGCGAAAAGCGGACTTCAGGGCGAAAAGTAGCGCAATTATAGGAGGTGGGGGGGATGCCGCAAGAACGGCTTGAACTCGCTGGCCCGGGCCGCCGTAACCAGTTCTAGCCGGGCTGGGGTGGCCGCAACATATCGAGTGCGAGGTTCCACAGTGGCCGGTCGCAGGCGGCACCGTCAAGATCGCCCGCAACCCGCGCCGAGGCTGGTGGCGCAATTCCGCAGAGTTTAGAATAAATGATTCCTGGCAGCCGGCGCTTGTGTGCTCGATTGCCAGATAACCTTGCGCCGCGGTGTACCCGCGCCATCGATTGACTTCGTCTGACTTCATCGCCCGCGCGACCGTCACCCCAGTCCCGCGGCCCACGACCCGTCTTCCGGTCACGGCGGCCAGCGGCGCCGGTATCGAGCGACGGCCCAGCCTGAGCGTCACACAAGGATCCATACTGTGCAAAATCGATATCGGCGATACGGCGCGGCCACGGTGCTCGCGCTGGTCGCGCTGCGGTTGACCGTGGGCTGGCATTTCTTCAGCGAAGGCAGCCAGCACCTGATCGACGCACGGTGGACGAGCGAAGGCTTCTTGCGGATGGCCAAGGGGCCGTTTGCCGCCCAGTATCAGGCGCCGCTCGCGCCGGTCGGTTTCGGCTTCGACGACACGCTGCACGTGTCGGCGACGACCGAGGAACAAAGCGCCGACGTGATCGACGCCTGGCGCGACCGGGTGATCGCCGGCCTCAAAGAGGCCGAGCAGAAATTCAGCGGCATCTATAAGCCGTCGGCCGAACAGCAGGCCGAGATCAAGAAAATCGCCGAGCGCCGGCAGGCACAGTTCCTCAACTGGCTGGACGACACGCGCGACGATTTGAGCGACCACGTGCATCAGTGGCAGCGGCTGGTGTGGGCGCAAAAATCGCCTTCGGCCCTCGACGTGCCATTCGAGAAGAAGCGGATCGCCGACGCCCTGGCGAAGCTCAAGGCACAGTCGGGTCCGTGGACGGCCCAAGTCCGCGGAATCGAGCGGGCGATGCTCGACGATTTCGACGACTTGCTCTCGCCCGAGCAGCGTGCGGCGGGCAAGGCGGTCGCGCCTCGCTTGCCGATCGAAAAGATCGACAAGATCATGGCCTACGGCATCACGGTCGTGGGGGGCTGTTTGATCTTGGGGCTGTTGGCCCGGCTGGCGGCCGTGGCCGGGGCGTTGTTCTTGCTGACGGTGGTAATGGCCCAGCCCTTCTGGCTGAGCGACGCGCTGCCGACGTATCCACAATTTCTGGAGATGCTGACTCTCGTCGCGCTGGCCACGGTGCCGGTGGGGCGTTGGGCCGGCCTCGATTTCTTTTTGCAGTTTTTATTCCGCCGCAATTGTTGTTCGGCGAAAGGCCAGAGCCATGAATCTCACTCCTGAAGATCGCGCGACCGGTAAAGAGAACTTTTACGAAGCCATCGGCTCGCCCTACACGCGCCGCGACTTCCTCAAGCAAGGCATCGCCGCCGGCGTCGTCTCGGGGGCCGGCTTGGGCGCCATGTATTTCGGCTACGAGAAGACGATCGGCGATCCGCTCAGGGTCGGCTTCATCGGCACCGGCGACGAAGGCAGCGTGCTGCTCGGCGCCGTGACGCCCAGCTTCATCAACGTGGTGGCGATCGCCGACATCCGCCCCTACAACGTGTGGCGGGCCTTCAACGGCGACCACAGCTCGGCCAGCACCATTGCCGCCCGCCCCGGCCTGATGACCAAATATGGCTGGAAGTCGGAAGACGAAGCCCGCCAGCACGTGAAGGTTTACTCGGGCGACTATCACGAATTGCTGGCCGATCCGAACGTCGAAGCGGTCGTAATCGCGCTGCCTTTGCACCTGCACGCCCCCGTGGCCATCGAAGCGATGAAGGCCGGCAAGCACGTGCTGACCGAAAAGCTGATGGCCCACAACGTGGCGCAGTGCAAGGAAATGGGGCGCGTGGCCAAGCAGACCGGCAAGATCTTGACCGTCGGCCACCAGCGGCATTACAGCATTCTGTACGACAACGCGGTGGACATGATCCGCCAGGGCTTGATCGGCGACATCCATTACATCCGCGCCCAGTGGCACCGCGACAACTTGCCGGGCAACGACAGTTGGCAGCCGCGCCTGCCCGATGACCAGATGGCCAAGGACATCGAAAAGGTCGAAGCCGAACTGGCCAAGGCCAGCGGCGGCGAAATCGACGCCCTCACCAAGCGGCTCACGCAGCTCAAGGCCCAGTACACCGACCGCGACTTGAACGCCGAGAATTACGGCTACCAGTCGATCACGCTCTCGAACGGCCGGCCTCGCCCCGCGATGGAAGAACTGATCCGCTGGCGGCTGTGGAACCGCACCGGCGGCGGCCTGATGGCCGAGCTGGGCAGCCACCAACTCGACGCCGCCGGCATCTTCATCTCCGGTCTGCGGGCCGACGGCAAGAAGGCGCTACCGCTGACCGTGGCCGCGATGGGGGGCCGCGAAATCTTCCCGCTCGACCGCGAGTGCGAAGACCACGTTTACTGCATCTATCAGTTCCCCGGCCCCGACTACGAGCAGGACAAGACCAAGACGATCGGCGTCACGTACTCGTCGATCAACGGCAACGGTTTCGGCGGCTACGGCGAAACCGTGTTGGGAACCAAGGGGACCCTGCTCTTGGAACGCGAGCAGGAAGTGATGCTGTTCAAGAATTCGTCGACCACCACCAAGGTCACCGTGGCCAAGGGCAAGGCCGGCAAGCCGGTGCTCGACACCACCGAAAGTGGCGGCGGCAAGGCGGCGGCCATCGGCAAGCAAGCCCTGGAATCGGGTCCGCCGAGCCGCGGTTACACCGAAGAGATCGAGCACTGGGCCTGGTGCATCCGCAATCCCGATCCCGCGCACATGCCGCGCTGCAATCCGAAGGTGGCGCTGGGAGACGCGGTGATCGCGCTGACGACGAACATCGCGATTCGCGATAACAAGCGCATCGAGTTCCAGCCCGAGTGGTTCGACATCGATTCGGACGAGACGCCCGAAGGAATCAAGCCCGACGTGGGCCGCTGGTCGTAAGCCGCGAGCGGCAGCCGGACGCGTGACGACGACCGCCGTAGTGGCACGCGTAGTGGTGGCACGCTCAGGCCTATGGCCTGGGCGTGATCTTTTCGCTCGAATGATTCATCAGCGGTTGGCGCGGCGGGTGGCACGCCCAGCTCTGGGCGTGATTTCTGGCCTGAACTTTCCAGGAGACGCGACGCATGAAGTCGAAGTGGCCGATCGGCGTGTTTACCAGCATCGATACCGGCTTGGGGGCCAAGCTGGAAGTCGCCCGCGAGTTGGGCGTGTCGACCGTGCAACTGCACGCCCCCGCCGCGGCCTCGCGCACGCCGGCCGCGGCCCGGCAGTTCTTGGCCACGCTGGCCGACTTGGGCATCGAGATCACGGCCATGTTCGGCGGCTTCGAAGGCGAAAGCTACGCCGACATTCCCACGGTCGCCCGCACCGTGGGGCTGGTGCCCCCCACGACGCGGCAAGCGCGCTTGAAAGAAATGAAGGCCATCGCCGACTTTGCCCGGCTGCTGGAAGTAAACGTCATCGGTTTGCACTTGGGCTTCGTGCCGCACAACGCCGCCGATCCCTTGTATCGCGAAGTGCTCGTTGTAACCCGCGACCTGTGCGATCACTGCCGCCGCAATGGCCAGAACGTGCACCTGGAGACGGGGCAGGAACCGGCCGATTGCCTGCTGCGCTTCCTTTCCGACATGGAGCGCGACAACCTGTTCGTCAATTTTGATCCGGCCAACATGATTCTGTACGGGTCGGGCGAGCCGATCGCCGCCTTGGAACAGCTCGGTTCGCTCGTCCGCAGCGTCCACTGCAAGGATGGCCGCTGGGCCGCCAACCCGGGCAAGGAGTGGGGCACCGAGATGCCACTGGGGCAGGGAGACGTGGGGATGGAAAACTATCTCCGCACGCTTCTCAAGATCGGCTACGACGGCCCGCTGACGATCGAGCGCGAGATTCCCCAGGAAGCCGAGCGGCAAAAAGCCGAAATCGGCCAGGCGATCACGCTGCTCAACGAGTTGAAGAAGAAGCTGGGCGTTTAGGAAGGCTTTGAGTAGGGCTTTAGGCTCCAGGCTTTAGGGCGGAAGCGAAGCGGCCAAGGTAGCCCGATGTTCGAGACGGCAGGCGGAATTGTCTTCTGGGCCATCTCGAACGCGCTCTATTACGCCGGCTTCGGTCTGCTGCTGGCGAAAAATCGCGGCCAGCGGGCGGCCCGCATCGCGGGAATCGGCGGCATGCTGATCGGCCCCTGTTTGCTGCTATTGCCCGCAGCGCAGCTTCTGTTGGTCGTCCCGCTGTACACCGTGTTCTGGCTGCACGGGCTCACGCTGCCCGACGCGATACCGCCCAAAACTTGCTGGACCGCGCTGGGTGTGACGCTGCTGGCCGTCGGCGGCGCGATTCTGTGCGGGCTCGCTCTCGAATCGGCCAGCTAGTGCGCTCGTTCACGCGCGAAGCTTTTGGTGCCGCTCGATTTCCTAAAGCCTGGAGCCGAAAGTCCAAAGCCTCTCCCCCCTCTTCTCGATTGACTCACCCGGCTTCGGCAAGGTAACGTGGTGTCAGGCGTTGGGATTCGCAGGGAGGGCGAAGTGCGTGCGTGCGGTAAGGAGTGTCTGCCGCGGCGCACGATGGCTTGGGACCGGCTCATGAACACGCCTCGATCGATGCTGATTCGCCGCGCACTGGCGGGCCTCGTTGTGGGCCTGGTGGCGAACTTCTTTTTGGCCGCCGGCGAGGCGAGCGAAATTGCTCCCCCGCCTGACGCTCCCCCCGCGGCCGACCCGGCCTGGTCGGACGGCGCTTGGAAAGAAATCGCCACGGACGACGCGGCCGCACTGGTTGACGTCGGCGAAGCAGCCCCCGCCGACGAGATGGCGGACCTGGCCGATCGGGGCGCGCCAGCCGCGGATGAGTTCGACCCAGCGGGCGTGGCTGCATGGTTGCCGGCGGCGGCCGGTTTGTCGTGCCTCGACGGCGCGTGGCTCGATGCGATCCGCACGGCCGTGGCTTCGCTCGGTGGCGGGCAAATGGTCTGCGGCACGCTGTGGGAACTGGAAGACCTGGAAGGCCCGCGACAAGTAATTTTGACTCCGCACCTGGCGATGCTCGATTTGAAAGATCGCGACAGTTTCGCGGCGGCCGAGGTGGCCTTCGTGATGGGGAACGTGGCCGCCCCTTCGCCGGACCTCGTCTTTCTGGCCTTCGTCGCGCTCCAATCGCTGTGGGGATTGGTGAGCAACGCGCGGCGGGATTGAACCGCGTTTTCGGCCGGGTTGCATTTGCCGCCCACGCCGCGGGTTCGCGCCGCGTTCTTCCGCCCCTTTTCGACCAGGCCGTCCCACGCGTGCTGGCCCGCTGGGTACAATTCTCTCATGCCTCTCGCGCCCCCGATTTCCTCTGACCACGATCTCACAGGCCGCACCGCGCTGGTTTCCGGCGCTTCGAGCGGCATTGGCCGGGCGATTGCCGTGCGGCTGGCCGCGGCCGGCGCCGACGTCGTCGTGCACGCGGGCCACAATCGCGCCGGTGCGGAAGAAACGGCCGGGATGATCGCTGCCCTGGGCCGCCGGAGCGAAGTCATTTTGGCCGACCTGGCCGACGCGGCCACGCATGAAGCGATCGCGCGGCAGGCGTGGCAGTGGCAAGGCCGACTCGACATTCTGGTGAACAACGCCGGTGCCGACGTGCTCACGGGCGAGGCGGCCCACTGGTCGTTCCAGCGAAAGCTGCGCACGCTCTGGCAAGTCGACGTCGAGGGAACGATCGGCCTGGCGCGGCTTGTCGGCGAGCGAATGCGAGAGCGCGGCAGCGGGGCGATCGTGAACATCGGCTGGGATCAGGCCGCCACGGGCATGGCTGGGGCGAGCGGCGAAGCGTTCGGCGCGACCAAGGGGGCCGTGATGGCGTTCACTCTGAGCCTGGCCCGCTCGTTGGCCCCGGCGGTGCGGGTGAACTGCGTGGCGCCAGGCTGGATCAAAACCGCTTGGGGCGAGGGGGCCTCGCAGGCCTGGCAACGTCGGGCGGTGCGCGAGTCGCTTTTGGGTCGCTGGGGCACGCCGGACGACGTGGCCGCGGCGGTCGCCTTTCTGGTCTCCCCCGCCGCCAGCTTCATCACCGGCCACATTCTGCCGGTGAACGGCGGTTTGGCGATGCCGGCGGGCGAGTAGAAGCCGCGCGGGGCACTCGTCGCTACAAGTGAGTGCGACGACGGAGGACGTGCGGCACCCAATTCAAGTTTCAGCGCCAACGTCAAGCGCGAGGGGTAAATATGCCCGCGAGCGCGGCGCAGCCTAAGCAAATGGCCACGACTGCAGGACCCCAGAGAAACCAGCGGGCGGCAAGAAAATAGGCCAAGTTCTGTCGACGCAAAACCGCCGAGGGCACCTCGACGCCGAACGATCCTGAGTCGAGCAACTCGGTTTGCTCGGCGAGTTCTTCTGGCGACAGCTCACCGGCCTCCTGTTGTCGACGAAGATCCTCGCGGGCGAAGCGAGTCACGACGTCGTGGTCGTACCAGGCGTAGAACGCACCGCAGGCGATGATCGCCAGCGCCGCGACCGTGGCAACGATGTAGCGAGTTGGCAACATGGATGCCATTCTAGTCAGGCGAATGGCCGGGTGTCGCCGCATGCCGCGGCTTGGAATAGAATGCAGTCAGCACGCCCCACCGTCACCGCTTCTTTCGTCGTCACCCAGGCCGGTCTCGCATGCCATCGCCGGAGCGGATCCATTTCATCACCGGACGCCTGGCGGAGTTTGCCCTGCGGGCCGAGTTGGAGCGCCTGGCCGGCCAGATCGGCTTCGCCTACACGGTGGAAGTGCTGCCGATCACCGTGGCGGCCTTGATGAGCACCGATTGGGTCGGTCGACATGTGAGCGGACGGATCGAGGCCGGGCGGGCGGTGATCCCCGGCTATTGCAACGGTCCGCTGGAGCCAGTGGCCGCGGCGCTGGGCGTGCCCGTGGAGCGAGGACCGCACGATCTGCGGCGGCTGGGGGAATTCTTTGGGCAGGCGGCGGAAACGCCCGCCGATTTCGGCCAGCACGACATCGAGATCCTCGCCGAGATCAATCACGCTCCGCGGCTCACGCTCGATGCGATTCTGCATCAGGCCGCGGCGTATCGGGCGGGGGGGGCCGATCTCATCGACCTGGGCTGCGACCCCGGCGACGCTTGGAGCGGTGTGGGGCCGACGGTCCGGGCGCTGGTCGAAGCCGGGCATCGCGTGTCGATCGACAGCATGAACGTGGTCGAGATCGCCGCCGCCACGCGGGCCGGGGCCGAACTGGTGCTGAGCGTGAACAGCACGAATCGCGAGGCCGCGGCCGACTGGGGCTGCGAGGTGGTGGCCGTGCCCGACGTGCCGCAAAACCTGGTCGGCTTGGACGAAACGGTAGAGCATCTGGCCACGGCCGGAGTGCGGCTGCGGATCGACCCGATCTTGGAGCCGATCGGCTGCGGGTTCGCCGCCAGCTTGGGGCGCTATCTCGACGTGCGACGGCGCTATCCCGACGCCGAGATGCTGATGGGCATCGGCAACCTGACCGAGCTGACCGACGCCGACTCGGCGGCGATCAACGTGTTGCTGTTGGGTTTTTGCGAGGAACTGGCGATTCGCAGCGTGCTCACGACCGAGGTGATCGCTTGGGCCCGCTCGAGCGTGCGAGAATGCGACCTGGCGCGGCGGCTGGTGCATTACGCCGTTCGGCATCGCGTGCCGCCGAAGCGGCTGGATGCTGGCCTGGTGATGCTGCGCGACGCGGCCGTGCCCGAGTTCGGCGACGAGTATCTGGAGCGGCTGGCCGGCGAGATTCGCGACCGGAATTACCGGCTGTTCGCCGAGGGGGGAAAGCTTCACGCCGTCACGGCCGGCGGCCACTGGACCGAGAGCGATCCGTTTCTGCTCTTCGAGCGGTTGGCGGCGGCGGCCGAGCGACCGATCGACGCGAATCACGCTTTTTATCTCGGCTACGAAATGGCCAAGGCGGTGACGGCCCTCACGCTGGCAAAGGATTACCGGCAGGACGAAGCGCTCGATTGGGGATTTTTGACGCGCGAGGAGAATCTGCATCGGCTGGCGCGCGAGAAGCAGCGGCCGGCGACGAAGAGCGAGCCAGAAGTCAAAGACGAAGCCGCGGGCGACGAGGCGAGCGAATCGGCATGACACGAGACGGCGCTCGAAGCGATCGCGATGCGTGGCCCGGAGTCGTCGTGCCACTGGGCAAAAACCTCGTGCCCGAGGAAGCGTTCGTCCGCTTGGCCGGACGGCGGCATGCCTTGTTTCTCGACAGCGCGCTGCGCGACGCGGAGCTGGGGCGGTATTCGTTTCTGGCCGCCGATCCGTTCGATTTTCTGACTGTACCGGCCGATGACACGGATGGCCTCGCACTGCTCGGCGAGCGGCTGGCGCCGTGGCGGACCGAAACACTGCCAGGCTTGCCGCCGTTTCAGGGGGGAGCGGCGGGGCTGTGGGCGTACGACTTGAACCGCTCGCTGGAAGAGATCGCTCGGCCGACGTTCGACGAATTCGGAGTGCCGGCGCTGGCCATCGGCTTGTACGACGTGGTGCTGGCGTTCGATCACCACTCGGGCGAGGCGTGGATCATCTCGCAAGGATTTCCCGAGCGCGAGCCGGCGGCTCGGCGGCGACGGGCAGAAGAGCGCGCCCTTCAGTTCCAAGCCTGGCTGGCCGAGCCGGCACCGAAACGTTTTGCGTTTGATCCGGCCGCCGGTGCAATCGCTCCCGAGAGCTTGGCTCCCGCTTTTGCCACCAGCGGACCGGCGGGACTGGTAAGCAATTTCTCGGCGGCCGATTATCGGGCCATGGTCCGCCGGGCGATCGAATACATTCGGGCCGGCGACATCTTTCAGGTCAATCTCTCGCAGAGGTTGCTCATGCCGGCGCGCGATGCGGCCGCGGTACTTTATCTGCGGCTGCGGCGCTGCAATCCGGCGCCGTTCGCGGGCTATTTCGATTTGGGCGAGTTCCAGATCGCCAGCGCTTCGCCGGAGCGATTCTTGAAAGTGGCCGGCGGCGAAGTCGAGACGCGGCCGATCAAGGGAACGCGGCGGCGTACCCGTCAGCCCGAGGCCGATCTGTTCGCCGGCGACGACCTGGCCCAAAGCGAAAAGGATCGGGCCGAGAACGTGATGATCGTCGATCTCTTGAGAAACGATTTGTCCAAAGTATGCCAGGCCGACAGCGTGCGAGTAACGCAACTTTGCCGGTTGGAAATTTACGCCTTCGTGCAGCACCTGGTCTCGGCGGTGCGGGGCCGGCTGCGGCCCGAGTGCGGCGTGCTCGATCTTGTGCGCGCGACGTTCCCCGGCGGCTCGATCACCGGGGCACCAAAAGTGCGGGCCATGCAGATCATCTCCGAACTGGAACCGACCGCCCGCGGGGCGTATTGTGGAGCGCTGGGATACGTCGGTTTCGACGGCTCGGCAGACACGAACCTGTTGATCCGCACCGTGACCGCAGGGCGTGGCTGGTGGCAGGCACCCGTCGGCGGCGGCATCGTGGCCGGTTCGCATCCCGAGCGCGAACTGGAAGAAACCTGGCACAAA
>DATJTR010000639.1:0-6624 GCA_035503215.1 Pirellulales bacterium | reverse complement strand
CATGGTCGAAGCCCGGGCCGGGCTCGCCCGGCAGGCTGGCTTCGGCCTCGGAGCTGAACCAATCGCGTTCTTGCGATTCGGCCGCGTGCGGTTCGACCGGTGTGCCGTGCTCGGCCGGGGCCGGTTCGCCGAAAAGCTCTTCGGAGAACGACAGGCCGTCGTCCACGGCGGCCGGTTCGTGCGGCGAGTGCGCGGGGAATTCCGGCGTGTTGCCGTGTTCGTCACCTAAGGTGTGTTCGGCAGGGAAACTGTGTTCGGCAGATGAATCGTGCCCGGCAATCAAACTTTCGGCTGCCGGCTCTTGGGGAGCGACGGGCATTTCCTGCGTGTCGTCCACAAAACCGAGGGGCGGCGCCGCTTCGTGCGGGGCGAAAGCCGCAGCGGCCAGGCCGATGCCGCTGGCTTCGGGCGCACCGCCAAACGTCGGTTCGCCTTCGAGCGAGAAGTGCAGGTCCGAGTCGCCGGCGGTGGGAGTCGGGGGAGGCGTGGCCGGCAAGCCGCCGACGACGATCAATGCCGGGGGTGCCTTGGCCAGCGCCTCGGCCAGCAGGTATTCGGCGCCGCACAGCGGGCAGCGGACCGTGGCAGTCGATTCCGCCCCGCCGGGAATGGTGACTTGCTGGGCACACCTGGGGCACGATGCGATCGGGGACATGAACGATTCTCCGGGTAAAACGGCGACGATTTTTAAGTTTAGCACCCCGCGCGCGGGGCTGTCTACGTTTTGCGAAGGCGGAAAAACCCCCGAGAAACCGCCGAACAATCGGCACTTCCGGCACCGCGAACGGCCCCCCGCCGGGGCACGCGGCCGCGCCACCCCGGGACCAGCGAGCCCTTGGGTGCGGCGCCGCTAAGCTCTAAGCTTGTGAACGAACCGATCGGCTGCCGCCTCGGCGCTCGCTAAATCGCCGCGACGGCGAGCAATCAGGATTGCCAGCCGCCGGTCGCCGGAATCCGACCATCACCACGCGAATTCATTCCATTTTCTCCTCAGGAATCTCTCCGATCGTGACTCGCGACCTCGCCACGCTTCGCCGCGACGGCCAACAAATTTGGCAAGCCGGGCTCGACGCCGTGCGTTCCGACCGGCTGGTCGAGGCGACCGTGCGCGTCGAGGGGCCGACACTTTGGGTGGCCGACGAGGCGATCGATCTGGCCCGCGTGCGGCGGATTGCCATCGTCGGCGCCGGCAAGGCAGGGGCGGGCATGGCGGCGGGGCTCGAGCGGGCGCTCGGCCCCCGACTGTTGGCCGAAAAACAGGCCCTTGGCTGGATCAATGTGCCCGCCGATTGCGTGCGCCCCTTGAAGCACGTGCGGTTGCACGCGGCCCGGCCGGCCGGTGTGAACGAGCCGACCGCCGAAGGGGTGCGCGGGGCGGAAGAGATTCTGCGGATCGTCGCGGGACTTGTCCCGGACGATCTCTGCTTCATGCTCATCTCCGGCGGCGGGTCGGCCTTGCTGCCCGCCCCGGCGGCAGGCGTGCCGCTGGCCGACAAATTGGCGATCACCCGGCATTTGAGTGCCTCGGGAGCAAACATCGCCGAGTTGAACACGGTCCGCAAACAGCTCAGCCGGATCAAGGGGGGCGGACTGGCCCGAGCGTGCCGGGCCGGTCGCCTGTTCAGCCTGATCATCTCCGACGTGCCGGGCGATCCCTTGGATGTGATCGCCTCGGGCCCGACGGTCGAAAATCCCTCGTCAGCCCTGGATGCGCTGGCCGTGCTCCAGCGGTACGAGGCGGCGCGAGCCGTGCCGGCAGTGGTTGAATTCGTCGAGCGATTGGCCGCGAGCGCGGTGGCCGGCGGCTCTGCGGGGGCAAAGGCTGCGGCTTCGGCGTGCCAGGTGACGAACCTGGTGATTGGCAACAACGCCTTGGCGGTCGACGCGGCTGGAATCGTGGCCGAGCGGCTCGGCTATTCGCACGCCATGGTCGTGGCAGCCGAGCCGGAGGGGATGGCTGAGAGCGTCGGCGAACACTTGGCCGCGATGGCCCGCTCGATGCTCAAAGGGACCGGGCCCGATTGTTTGATCAGCGGCGGCGAGCCGGTGGTGAAACTCGTGGCGGCAGATCGGCGGGGCAAGGGAGGCCGCAACCAGCAGTTGGTGCTGGCCGCCGGCGTGGCACTGGCCGAATTGGGCGCCGACGCGAAACGGATTTTCATTCTCTCCGGCGGGACCGACGGCGAGGACGGCCCGACCGACGCGGCCGGCGCATGGATCGATGGCGATGTGTTGGCCCGCGCGGCTACGGCCGGGCTCGACCCGCGCGCGTTTCTCGCCCGCAACGACGCCTACCATTTTTTTGAGCCGTTGCATGCTTTACTGAAAACCGGCCCGACGGACACGAACGTGTGCGACGTCCGCGTGGTGCTGGTGGCGCGGTGACGCGCGGGGCCGCGTTACTTCCCATCCAGCAACCGCTGGAAGGCGGCTTCGTCGAGGATGGCGATGCCGAGTTTTTCGGCTTTGGTCAATTTCGTGGCGCCTGCGTCCTCGCCGACCACGAGATAGTCGGTGTTCTTACTGACGCTTTCCGTGGCCCGGCCGCCGTGGCGGGTGATCAATTCCTTGATCTCGTCGCGCTTGAAGTGGACCAGCGTGCCGGTGACGACGATCGTCTTGCCGGCCAGCACGCCGTCTCCCGTGACGACCGACTCGGGGGCGGTCATGTCAATGCCCAGGCCTGCCAGTTCGTCGACGAGTTTTTGGCCGGATTTGTTTTGCAGGAATTCGTGAACGCTCTCGGCGATGATCGGGCCGACTTCGGGCGTGGCCGATAATTGCTCGACCGTCGCCGCGCGGAGCCGGTCCATGGTGCCGAAACGTTCAGCCAGCACCGCGGCCACGCGGTTGCCGACGTGGCGGATCGCCAGTGCGTTGAGCAGCCGGGCCAGCCCGCGCGATTTGCTTCCTTCGATTTCGGCCAGCAGATTCTCGGAGCTTTTCCGGCCCATGCGTTCCAGGCCGGTCAGTTGCTCGAGCGTGAGGCGATACAGGTCGCCGATGCCCAACACCAGCCCACTCGTCACCAGCTGCTCGATCAGCTTGTCCCCCAGGCCCTCGATGTCCATGGCGTTGCGGGTGGCGTAGTAGCGCAGCCGCTCTTTCACCTGGGCCGGGCAATTCGGATTCGGGCAGCGGATGTAGACGCCCCCTTCGTCCTTGACCACCGGCGTGTCGCACTCGGGACAACGCTTGGGAAAATGGAACTCGGGCAGGTCGGTTTTCCGCTCGTGCTTTTCCACGCGGACGATGTGCGGAATGACCTTGCCCGCCTTTTCGACCACCACCACGTCGCCGACGCGAACGTCTTTGCGCACGATTTCGTCGGCGTTGTGCAGGCTGGCACGCTTGACCGTGGTGCCGGCCAGCAGCACCGGTTCGAGATCGGCCACGGGGGTGATGGTGCCCGTCTTGCCGACCTGCACTCGGATGCCGAGCAGGCGGGTGGTGGCTTCGTATTTTTCGAATTTGTAGGCGATCAGCCAGCGTGGGCTTTTCGAGGTGCTGCCGAGCCGCTCGCGCTGATCGAAGCGATTGACCTTGAGCACGAGCCCGTCGATTTCGAAATCGAGTTCGCCGAGCCGCTCGATCAACGCTTCGCAGTGATCGACCGCGGCCTCAAAGCTGTCAAAACACTCGACGCCAGGAGTCGGCGGCAGGCCGAGGCGGGCCAGAAGGGCCAGAAAATCCATGTGATTGTCGATCGCCAGCCCTTCGACCTGGCCGACGCCGTGACAAAACAGCCGCAGCCGGCGGCCCGCGGCAATCCGCGGATCGAGCATGCCGATGGTGCCCGAGGCGAGGTTGCGGCTGTTGGCGAACGGCGGCAGGCCGGCCTTTTGCTGCTGCTCGTTGAGCGCCACGAGGTCGGAATTGCTGATGTAAACTTCGCCGCGGACTTCGAGCAGTTTCGGCGGCGAAGCACCCTTGAGCCGCAGCGGCAGGTCGCGGACCGTGCGCATGTTGTGGGTCACGTCGTCGCCCGTGCGGCCGTTGCCACGCGTGGCCCCTTGGACGAACAAGCCGTTCTCGTAGGTCAGCGAGACGGCGACGCCGTCGATCTTGAGTTCGACCACCCACTCGATTTTTTCGCCCGGCAGCAGCTTGGCGATCCGCTCGCCGTATTTGTGCAGCTCTTCGACCTTGTAGGTGTTCTCGATCGACAGCATCGGCACGCGATGCGTGACATGCGCGAGCGAATCGACCGGCTCGCCGCCGACGCGCTGCGTCGGGCTGTCGGCAGTCACCAGCTCGGGATGATTTGCCTCCAGTTCGCGCAACTCGGCCAGCAGCTCGTCGTACTCGCGATCGGTGATCGTCGGCGCCGAAAGCTGGTAATAGCGGCGATCGTGCTCGGCGATCTCGCGGCGTAGCTGGGCGTTGCGCTGGGCGGCAGATGCGGACATGCGAAAGCGAGAGTTTTAGTTTTCTTGGATGCGGTTTAGCGGTTTTCGGGGGGCGACGCATCGGGAGCAGAGTCTTCCGACGGAGCGGCTTTGTCGGCCGCCTGTCCGGCGAGCGGCAAGCGAAAACAAGCCGCTTCTTGCCCGTTGCGCACGAGCAGATAGGGGCTGCTGAAGGCCAGGTTGTTCCAGGTTTTGCCTTCCAAGGCCTGAAGCTTGCCGAGTTCTTCGTATTGCCCAGGATCGGCGGCGACGAGGGCCAGTTCGCCCGTCTCGCCGAGCACGAGAAGCGCGTCGCCGACGAGGAGCACCTGGCCGTGGCCGTAGCGACCGCGCTTCCAGTGCCGCTTGCCGGTTTCCTGGTCGATGCATTCCAGCACGTTTTCGCTCAGGCCAAAAATCGCGCCGTCACGGCGGACGACGTTGGTGAACTTGGTTTGCATGTTGGCCGGCACCGCCCACAACGTGTCGGTCTTCCAGGTGCGCGGCTCGGCAGCGCCGCCGGAATTGCCTTCGACCTGCACTTCGAACAGCTTGCAGCCGCCGCCGTAACCTTTCGAGAGGAAGATGCGGTGATCGTCGAGGGCCACGGCTTGCGAGTTGTTGGCCGCGGTGGTGCTGGAGCCGGGCCACGCTTCTTGCCACAGTACGGCGCCGGTGTGCGGATCGTGCCCGGTCACGTTCGATTCGTTGACGCTGACGATCGTGGGGACGCCCAACAGATTGAACAAACTGGGCGAGGCATAGCTGATTTGCGTTTCGCCCGCCCGCCAGGTTTCGCTGCCGGTGTGGCGGTCGTAAGCCACGAGCGATACCGCGCTGCCGTTGGGGCCACCCGCGGGAACGACGACGAGATCGCCGACCACGAGTGGCGAGCCCGCGCGTCCCCAGGCGATGGCATCCATGTCGGCCTCGGGCGGGGCGACGCCGAATTCTGCGAGCATATCTTTCTGCCAGACGACCGTGCCGGTCGCTCCGTCGAGACAGCGCAGCCGGCCGGTCGCACCGAGGGCATAAACCTTCCCGTCAACGATGGTCGGCGTGCTGCGGGGGCCGACGCCGCCCAGCGTGCTCTCGTGCCGCGTGGCGGTCGATTGCACCCACGCGAGTTCACCGGAGGCCGCGTGATAACAGGTGACCAGTTCGTCCGGCCCACGCTGCTCCATGGTCACGGCATACGGCCCAACCACTGCGAAGGCCGACCAACCGGCACCGATCGGCTGCCGCCAAACGAGCTCCGGCGGCGTGGTCGCCCAATTCTTGGCCAGCTCGACACCCGGCACGGCGCCATCGCGGTTGGGGCCAAGAAACTGCGGAAAATCGTGATCGGTCGTGGCCGTCAGGTCGGCCGGCGGCTCGCTTTGGGCGGCTTGGGCCGCGGGCAGCAAGCGATCGGCCGGGGTGGTCCACCGCCAACGCAGCGTAGGGACCATCGAGCCGTTGAAAGACTCGACCTTTAGCAC
Source organism: Pirellulales bacterium (assembly GCA_035503215.1). Lineage (GTDB taxonomy): Bacteria > Planctomycetota > Planctomycetia > Pirellulales > PALSA-1355 > DATJTR01. The sequence continues at coordinate 755 of DATJTR010000639.1, read as the reverse complement.
GACCGCCGGCACGACGACGGCCAAAATCGCCGCGGTCAGCACGCCAAGCCGCAGCCCCCGCGCGAACCCGCTGCGCAGGACGAACCACGCCAAGAGCACCAACACGGCCACGAAACTCATCACGAAGCTGGCGATGTTGCGGATCGCTGGATCGATGTCGATCAAAACCGTGCGCAACAGCACGACCGCCAACAACAAACAAGCCACCGGCGCGGCGACGAACCAAGGAGGCACGCGCCGCCGCGGACGCGGGGCCGGCGATGGTACGCCGGCAGGCGATTGCGATGCCGCGGTGGCAGGGTTTTCGCTCACGGATCAAATCCTCGCTGACGAGCGAAACGAAAAGATGCCTGGAATCCGCCAAGAAACGAAAGGATACCAGGAAACGCGCGAATCCGTTAGCCGCGGCCGCCGCGCGCGTTGCCGCTGCGATCGGTGTGGGCCGCCGCGGGAGTCGGCGGAGCGGGGAACTTCCACTTGGTCAGCTTCGTTTCGTCCTTGACGATCACGCTGCCGGTGGCGATCACCGGATGGGCCCAGGTCGGCGTGTCGGCGACGCGGTAGTGGGCCAGCGAATCGAATTGCCGATCGCTATCGCGGAAGACCAGCAGCTCTTGCTGCGTCGTGAGGGCCCACAGCACGTCGCCGGTGCGGACCAGCGCGGCGTTGTCCCCCAGCCGGCCATCGCTGATCCACAGCGTTCGCCCCGTTGTGATGTCGATGGCAAACAACTGCCCCTTCTGGCGATGCGAGAA
>DATJTR010000638.1:0-2595 GCA_035503215.1 Pirellulales bacterium | reverse complement strand
GGCCGGCGGGTTCTTTGGAGTTTGGCTTCAGGGCCACGAACTTGTAGCCGAGCTTCGCGAGCGAAGTGAGTTGATCCATAAAAACGAGACCCCGATGGCTGGATTGGCGGGCAGCCACCGGGGTCGCTGTTGGGATCTCGGTACTGCCAATCGAATACGTGGCAGACTTTTCGTTTGTTTCCCAACAACTGAAGTCTGCCGCAGTAGCTTTGCCCTGCGCAAAGCCTCTCCCCTATATACGCGCGCCGGGCGACGCGGCGCACCCTCCCAGAAACCCTGGCGGGCCGGAAAAAGTCTAAAAGTCTAGCAGCCCGTTGAAGTAATCCCGGCGGGCGCTATCATCTTAGCCGGGGTGGTCGGGTACACACGGAGGTCCGAGACGATGGCAATGGGGAAACGGAAGCGACGGCAAGATTCCCTGTTTCTGGCGACCGCAGATCTGGCACGCTCGCCAGGGCACCCGTTCTACCGCAAGCTCAATCAGCTTTTGGCGGAAGCCGACTTCGACCGCTGGATCGAGCGCCGCTGCCAGCGGTACTACGAGACCGAGGAGAAACGCGGACAGCCGTCAATCCCGCCGGGCGTCTATTTTCGCATGCTGCTGGTTGGCTACTTCGAAGGGATCGACAGCCAACGCGGCATCGCCTGGCGGTGCGCCGACAGCCGCTCGCTGGCCGAATTCCTGGGATACGGCCCCGGCGAAGCGACGCCCGACCACTCGACGTTGACACTCACCCGCAAGCGGCTACCGCCGGAAGTCTTCGACGAGGTGTTTCAATTCGTGCTTTCGATCGCGGCCGACCGCAAGCTGATCCGTGGCAAGACGGTGGGCGTGGACAGCACCACGCTGGAAGCCAACGCGGCCATGAAGAGCATCATTCGCCGCGACACGGGCGAGGATTGGAAGCAGTATGTCACCCGGCTGATGCGGGAAGAGGGCGTGATCGATCCCGAGCACGAGCCGACCGACGAAGAGCTTCGCCGCTACGACAAAGGTCGCAAACACAAGAAGGTTTCCAACGAGGAGTGGTTTTCGCCCAACGATGCCGAGGCCCGTATCACGCAGCTCAAAGACGGCCGGACGCATTTGGCCTACAAGGCCGAGCACGTCGTGGACCTCAAGACGGAGTTGGTGCTGGCGGCCGAGATTCATCCGGGCGACGCAGCCGACACGGCCACGCTGTGCGACAGCGTGCTGAAGGCCCAGGAGAACTTGCAGGGTGCCGAGCTGGCAACCGAGATCGAGGAAGTGGCGGCTGACAAAGGGTACCACTCGAATGAGACGATCGAGCAGTGCGACGCCTTGTGCCTGCGGACCTACATTCCCGAACCGAAGCTCAAGCACGAGCGGACGTGGACCGACAAGCCCGCGGAATTCCAGCGGGCGGTGTGCAACAACCGACGGCGAATGAAGCGCACCAAAGGCAAGCGGTGGGGTCGGCTGCGGAGCGAGCGGGTGGAACGGTCGTTCGCGCACGTTTGCGACAGCGGCGGGATGCGACGCAGCTGGCTCAAGGGCGTCGTGGACGTGACGAAACGCTACCTGGTTGCCGTCGCCGCGCACAATCTGGGACGGATTCTGCGAAAGCTGTTCGGCATCGGCAAACCGAAGAAGTTGCAAGGTGGATATGCCGCCGACGCGCTTCGCGCCCTTGCTCAGCTTATCATAGCATTCGTTGTGAGAGGGCTCGGCGCGATGGAAGTCGCGCAGCGATCCCTGGCCCCTGCGTCCGCGCCAATGCCGCGCCGGCCAGCGGCGTGACGAGAAAAGCCTTACATCAACGGGCTGCTAGGTGCCTGAGGTGTCCCCAATTTGTCCCCAGCGAGTAAGCGCCGGGCAAGTCGCCGAGAGCAAGGAGGAACTATCGGCAACTTCTAGTTCCAAGATCGAGAGCCGATCGAAAAAAATCGAGTGAATCGAGTGGGGACGAAATGGGTACGGCGTTGGCAATTTTGATTGAGTTGCAGTAGAATTGAATTCGCGTTTTGGTGCATTCTAAAATCACGACCAGGGAAGGACTTGCAACGTCGGATCAACGCGACGGCCATGTTAAATAAACATGGTCCGAACCCGTTCGAATCCTAGTTCCCCAGCTTATCGTCGTTTCTCGACGGCGAACTCAAGCACTCAGCATCAAGGGACTTGCGGCAAATGCTGCGAGCCCCTTTCGCATTTCACGGCTGCAACTTTGCGCCGTTTTTGCGCCATTGCGCCTTTTACACCGGGAATACACGGGCATGCTTCGCCAGGAGCCGGTTGGGAGCTACTTTGCCCCAACGAGGTTCGAGATGGCGAGTTTGCAGAAGATCAAGGACATCCTGCTGTTTCGGAACCAGCAACATCTTTCAGCGATCCTTTCACCAGTTCCAATGCCATCCAAGGCTTGCCGGAAAATGGCGAGAGGAGTGGTCGGGCTAATTCCGCTGAGAATCCGAACCGGGGATAGAAACCTGGATGACCAAGGACGATCACGATCTTATGGCCCTGCTCACGGCATAGGTCGATCCCACGGCGACTCAGTTCGGAGCCGACTCCATGCCGCTGGAACTGCGGTAGGACCGCCATTGGTGCAAGTGCCAGAGCAGGGAGCATAC
>DATJTR010000637.1:0-5354 GCA_035503215.1 Pirellulales bacterium | reverse complement strand
ATCCAGCCCGATCATCGCGGCCTGGTGGCGGTGAACAAGTTCTATCAAACCGCGGTCGAGCACATTTACGCGGTGGGAGACGTGATCGGCTTTCCCTCGCTGGCGAGCGCCGCCTACGTGCAAGGGCGGTTCGCGGCCACGCACGCCATTTCGGGCCAGGCCGATCCATCGCTCGTCCACCTGATTCCCGCCGGCATCTACACCAGCCCCGAGATCAGTTCGGTCGGCAAAACCGAGCGTGAACTGACCGAGGAAAAGGTTCCGTACGAAATCGGCCACGCCCTGTTCAAAAGCCTGGCCCGGGCCCAGATTCTCGGTCAGACCGTGGGCATGCTGAAGCTGCTGTTCCACCGCGAGACGCTGCAAATCCTTGGCGTCCACTGCTTTGGGCACAACGCCTCGGAAATCGTTCACATCGGCCAGGCGATCATGTCGCAACCGGGCGAGAACAACTCGCTGCTCTATTTCATCAACACCACGTTCAACTACCCGACGATGGCCGAAGCCTACCGCGTGGCCGCGCTCAACGGGTATAATCGATTGTTCTAAGCGTGCGTGCCCGCTTGCGTTGTGCGCGCCGACATGCCTTGCCGCCGATCGATTTCCCGCCTTATCTGGATCCACTCCGCGGTAGTCTTATGATCCGCTTGCTCGCTCGCGCCCTTTTTCCCGCTGCGCTGCTGCTACTCGCCCGCGTCGCCCTGGCCGACGGCAACTGGCCCGAGTTTCGCGGTCCGCAGGGGGACGGCCACGCCGACGCGGCCAAGCTGCCCCTCACCTGGAGCGAGACCGAACACGTCCGCTGGAAGACGCCGATCCACGATCGTGGCTGGTCGTCCCCCGTCATCTGGGGCAATCAGATCTGGCTCACCACGGCCACCAAGGACGGCAAGCAGATGTATGCCGTCCAGGTGAACCGCGAGACGGGAAAAATCGAGCGCGACATCCTGCTCTTCTCGCCGGCCGAGCCCGCCTTCTGCCATCCCTACAACAGCTATGCCAGTTGCACGCCCGCCATCGAAGAGGGCCGGGTCTACATTCACTTCGGCTCCTACGGCACCGCGGCCATCGACACCAAAACGGGCAAAACGCTCTGGCAGCGCACCGATCTGCCTTGCGACCATTTTCGCGGGCCGGGCTCGTCGCCCATCATCTGGAACAACCTGCTGGTGCTCACGTTCGACGGCTTCGACTTCAATTACCTGGTGGCCCTCGACAAGCAGACGGGCGAAAACGTGTGGCGGACCGACCGCAAAATCCACTACGACACCGACGACGGCGACTATCACAAGGCTTATTCCACCCCCACGGTGGTCAAGGTCGACGGCCACGAAGAGCTGATCAGCCCCAGTGCCGGCGCCACCACCACCTACGATCCGGCCAGCGGCCGCGAGTTGTGGCGCGTACAAAGCGGCGGCATGAACGCCGCGGCCCGGCCGCTGTTCGGCCATGGCCTGGCCTTCGCCACCACCGCCTACCAAGGCTATCAATTGTTCGCCGTCCGTCCCGGCGGCAAAGGCGAAGTTTCCGACAGCCACGTCGTCTGGAAATTTCCCAAGAGCGTTCCCAGCCGCAGCTCGCCCCTCTTGGTCGGCGATCACCTGTTCATGGTGGCCGACAAGGGAATCGCCTCCTGTATCGACGCCCGCACCGGCGAGGCCCTGTGGCAGAAACGAATTCCGGGAGAATACACCTCGTCGCCGATCTTCGCCTCCGGCCGGATCTACTTCTTCAACGAAGACGGCCGCAGTCCCGTCGTCGCTCCCGACACGGCAGAGCTCAAGGTGCTGGCCGAAAACCGTCTGGATGAAGGCTGCATGGCCTCGCCGGCCATCTCCGGCAACGCAATGTATCTGCGCACGAAGACCGATCTGTATCGGATTGAAGAGTAGGGGCGACGCCGGCCTGCCGAGGCTGATCTGCGCGTCTGATGTTCAGCGAATAAGACAGCGCGAGAATTTGGCCTGTTGCGGCGCTTCGATGAGAGACAAAGAGCGACTCAAATCACTGCGTATTGCACTGTGGGACGCGCTCGCGCCGCGCATGAAGCAGCACGGCCTTCGCGGCCGGCGTGCGCACGGAGATTGGCACTTCGAGAAGCGCGTTCCAATCGGATTTGCAACATTCGACATCTATCTCATCCTACATTCCGACGATTTCGACGTCACCGCTAACGTTTTTGTGCGATTTGATGCGATCGAGGAGCTCGCATATCGGAGAATCGACTTCCTGACAGCCAGTGAGAAGACGCGCGGGGTGACCTTAGGCGCTGAAATCGGCAACCTGACGGTGGGTAGGCAGTTGCGTTGGACCGTCGCAGATGAGTCGGATATCGACCCAGTTGCGCGTGCGCTTGAGGAGCAACTGGTGGACGTGGCGCTCCCCTACGTCGAGACCCATTGTGATCTTGAGACGGCCTACAAGCTGCTGTCGAGCGATGCCGACGAGGCGGCCACGGAGTGCGTGGGCCCGTACTACTTCTGCGCCATGGAGGCGCTCGCGGCGGCGCTGCTTCTCAAAAAAAGCAGCGCCGAGCTCCAGGAACTCCACCGGCGCAAACGAGCATTTCTGTTCCAGACCGACGATATTGGCCTCGCGCGGTTCGACGAGTTCGTTCAATCGCTCGCCGACGACGGGCTGCTCCCCGGCGCGTCGCGGGCACGGAAGAGCTAGAGCCCGCCGGAATTACGTACCGAGAGAACAACGGGGATGGGAGTCGCTTTTTCCGATCGCTCTGCCGTGCCCAGTGCAATGGAAGAAAGGCCACGCTGACGACAAACATGACGATGTGGCCGAGCCACATTAACTCAACGCCGCGCGAGACCGACCAGCGGTGCATCAGCACGAGCCCGATCAACCATGCCGCGGCCCCCGCGCCGCCGAGGAGTATCGCGGCAACCGCTAGGAACAGGATCATCCTTTTGCCCGATTCGCAAACGAGAAGGCCGGACGGGGTTGTCGCTGGCCGATCCCTTCCGCATTGTAGCGGAATTGCGGGCTGGACGGCTGCGGGCGGCCGGGTTGGGTGACGCCGACTGGCCGCGACTGCCGCCATTGCGGCGGTTCTGCGTAGAATGAAACCGAGATGCACTTCTTCCGGCTCGGATGGCGGTTTCATGGCGCGGACGGCTCGGCCAACCTGGCTTTTGGCGACAATCGCATTCGCGCTCACGGCGTTTTCGTCCGCCGCGCAGCCGGCTGCGGCGCTCGAGCCCGGCTTTCGTCAGCTCGAAGGCCGGCATCTGACGCTGATCACTGACGCCCCGGCCAAGGAAGATTTGAGCGAGCTCACGAAGACGTTCGATGCGGCGTTTCCGCTCTGGTGCCAATATTTCGGTCTCGATGCCGATAAACTCGCCGACTGGCACGTCACCGGCTACCTGATGAAATCGCGCGAGCATTTTCAGGAGGCCGGTTACTGGCAGGCCGATTTGCCGCCATTCCCGAACGGCTATTCAGCCGGCAAACAGTTTTGGCTCTACGATCAGGCGAGTCCCTATTACCGCAGCCACCTGCTGCTGCACGAAGGGGTCCACTCCTTCATGTTCATGCACTTGGGGCAGGGGGGGCCGACCTGGTACATGGAAGGGATGGCCGAGCTGTTGGCCACGCATCATTGGCACGACGGCCGGCTCACGGTCGGCTGGTTTCCTACGAGTAGCGGCGAGGTGCAGCAACTCGGCCGGATCGAAATCATTCAAAACGCGCTCGCCGCCGGCCGGCCGCACAGCGTGGCCGACGTGCTCGCCCTGCACGGCGCCACGGCCGTCGGCAACGACGGTTACGGCTGGGCGTGGGGACTGGCCGCACTGCTCGACGGCCACCCGCGCTATCGGCAGCGTTTTCGCACGCTGGGCAGCCTGTTGCGCAGCGGAGATTTCGAGCCGCAATTCCGCCGGTTGTTTGCCGACGATTGGGATCGGCTCACCGCCGAGTGGCAGGCCTACGTGGCCGCGGTCGATTACGGGTTTGACTTCGACCGCATGGCAATCGATTTTCGCCCGGGCCAACCGCTCGCCGCCGGCGAAGGTCGAGCGACGATCGACGTCGATCACGGTTGGCAGTCGAGCGGCCTGCGGCTCGAAGCGGGCAAAACCTACGAGCTCACGGCCCGTGGACGTTACCGCATCGTTGCCGAGCCCACGACCTGGTGGTGCGAACCGGGGGGCGTCACGATTCGCTATTATCGCGGCCGTCCCCTGGGCGTGTTGCTCGGCGCCGTCGCGGCCGATCCGCCCGCCACAGGCAACGCCGCGGACGCCACGCCGATCGATTCCTGGGCCAACCCGAACATGATCGGCCTGCACGCCACGGTCGCACCGGCCGAAACCGGCACGCTTTATCTGCGCGTGAACGAGCCTCCCGGTGAATTGGCCGACGACGCCGGCAGCTTGGAGCTCATCGTGCGCGAAGCGGCGGCGCCGCAGTAATCGCACGGACGCGAGAGCGTCTTGCCTGCGATTTTTGCGATCCAACCCCCCGGCAGTGCAGCCGGCCGGTTGACAGGGGAAGCCATCGCGTTTGACAATGCCCCGGCTGGCGCACCGCATTCACCGGCCGAAACCGTTTTCCATCTTTTTCCAAGCGAGCCACCTCACGCATGAATTTCATCGAAGAAGCAGATCCCGCCGTTTGGACCGCCATCGCCGAGGAAATCGAACGGCAGGAAGACGGCCTGGAGATGATCGCCAGCGAAAACTACGTCAGCCCGGCGATCATGCAGGCGGTTGGCAGCGTGCTGACGAACAAATATGCCGAAGGCTATCCCGGCCGGCGGTATTACGGTGGCTGCGAGCACGTCGACGTCGTCGAGAATCTGGCCCGCGATCGGGCGAAAAAGCTGTTCGGTGCAGACCACGTCAACGTGCAGCCGCATTCCGGCTCGCAGGCGAATTTCGCGGTCTATCTGTCGGCGATCGAGCCGGGGGACACCGTGCTGGGGCTCGACCTGGCCCACGGCGGCCACCTGACGCACGGCATGAAGCTGAACATTTCGGGCAAGCTCTATCATTTCGTCAGCTACGGCGTGACCCGCGACACGCATCGCATCGATTTCGACCAGGTGGCGGCCCTGGCCAAAGAGCACAAGCCGAAACTGATCGTGGCCGGCGCGAGTGCCTATCCGCGCGAAATCCCGCACGGCAAATTTGCCGAAATCGCCAAGTCCGTCGGCGCGAAGCTGTTTGTCGACATGGCCCACTACGCCGGCCTGGTGGCGGCCGGCTTGCACGACAACCCGGTGCCGGTGGCCGACTTTGTCGCCTCGACCACGCACAAAACGCTCCGCGGCCCGCGATCGGGCATCGCCATGTGCCGCGAGCAGTATGCCAAGGATCTCGACCGCAACGTCTTCC
>DATJTR010000636.1:0-6710 GCA_035503215.1 Pirellulales bacterium | reverse complement strand
CGATCCTTCTCGGCCAGATCGGCCAACAGAATGCTTTGATGGGCCGTCAGCCGCACGGTCGGCTTGTATCGCGAGCAGATTTCACGGAGCGCGGTCTTCAGACGCAGATCGCTGTCGTCGTGGATGCGGCCGTTTTCGATGTTCAGCCCGAAAAACCAGCGTCCGTCCCCTTGCTCGTGCCAGCCGAGGTGATCGTCGAAGCCGTGCACGTCGTCCGGATGGGGATCGGGAAGCTCGGCGCCGTAATACTCCTCGACCTTGCTCTTGAACCAAGGAAGTCCGCGATTGGCAATCAAATATTTCAACCGGGCGACCTTACGGTCCGACCGATTGCCGAAGTCGCGCTGGACTTTGATCACGGCCGTGGCCACGTCGATGGCTTGCTCTGGCCGGATGAATGCCATCCGCTTGGCCAGCGCCGGAAAGGTCTTGTCGGCGCTGGGAGTCACCCCCATACCGCCGCCGACCAACACGTTGTAGCCGACGATCCGTTCGCCACCATTGCTGCCTCCTTCGACGATCGCCAGCAGCCCCAGATCGTTGGCATAGAGATCGACGCAGTTGTCGGCCGGCAGGCCGATGGCGGTTTTGAATTTGCGCGGCAAATAGGTCGGGCCGTAGATCGGCTCGACTTCTTCCGCCGGCGGCCCACCGGCCACGAGTTGCTCGTCACCGGTTTCCAAATCGGTCAGCCAGATTTCGTGATAACCGCGGCTGCGCGGGGCGAGATGAGCCGCCAGGCCATCGGCCAGTTCCTGCAATTGGGCGCGGACCGCGTTGTGCCGGTAGGGGGCCGGACAGCACATCACATTGCGTTCGACGTCGCCGCAGGCAGCCAGCGTGGTGAGTTGCACGTCGTTGATGCGGCGAATCGTCTGCTTCAAGTCTTGCTTCAAGACGCCGTGCAGTTGCAGCCCTTGTCGGCTGGTGACGCGGAGCGTGGTGTTGCCGACCTCGTCACACAGGTCCAACTCGGCGAGCAGTTGATCGCTAGTCAATTTGCCGCCGGGGACGCGCGTGCGGACCATGAACGAATAGGCTTTGGGTGCCTTGCCTTTATGTCCCTCGACCCGACCCGCAGATCGGGCATCGCGATCGTCTTGCTGGTAGGTGCCGTGGTTCTTCAAAAGCTGGACACTGGCTTTGCCGAACGAATCGGCGTCGCCGACCAGTTCCTCGGCAATCGTGCCGCGGAGAAAGTTGCTTTCGATCTTGAAGATTTCGACTGGGCTGGGCTTCGCGTCGTCGGCCATTGGCAGTTCGGGTCCAAGCTGGGAGGGAGAAAACAGGAAGACGGGCCGAGGCACACCTCTCGACCTTTGAGGCGGGTCCAACCGACTAGACTATAGTCAAGACAGGCCGGTCGGTGGAATGTTCACCATGCTAAGCATAATTGTTGGCATTACCCCACAATTGTCAATCAGAATCGGACCCCTCGCTTTTACCTGTGTAGACTGGCGTTGCGACAACTCACAAGGCGCGACGAGCCGGAACGCGATCCGGGGACGGGGAAACACCGAGAGGCCTTCGCACCGGGCCCGTCTGCGTTCGCACCGCAGCATTCCTGAGCACTGGGCGAGGCATTCGTTGCTTCAGGAGGCGAGTTAGCGGTTACGGTCTCGCCCCCCGGGCGTTAAAATGCTCGCCTGCCGGCGGTGGATCGTCCCCAGGCGATTCGACCGCGTGGCTGCGACGGCCCAGGGCACGGCCGGACGCCCCCGCTCTCCCCACTCGAAAGGCTTGCGCCCGTGACGGCTGTGCTGCTCGACGGCAAAAAGCTCTCCCAGGAAATCCAGGGGGAGCTGACCGAAGAGGTGGCCGACTTCATTCAGAATAATGGAGTCTCCCCCACGCTCGCGGCCGTGCTGGTGGGGGACGATGCCGCCAGTGAGGTCTATGTGCGCAATAAGCGCGCGGCCTGCGAACGAGTGGGCATCGAAAGCAGACTTTGGCGGCTGTCGGCCGATGTTTCGCAGGACGAACTGTTGGCCCTGATCGCCAAGCTGAACAAGGCCAAGGAAGAACCGGTCCACGGTATCTTGGTGCAGTTGCCGCTGCCGCCGCAGATCGACAGCGCCCGGGTCCTGCAGGCGATCAGCCCGCTCAAAGACGTCGATGGATTCCATTCCGACAATGTCGGCCGGATGGTTCAGGGGCAGCCGCGGTTCCTGCCTTGCACGCCGCTGGGGGTGCAACAGTTGCTCGTACGGAACAACATTCCGATTGCCGGCCGCCACGTCGTGGTGGTCGGACGGAGCGACAGCGTCGGCAAACCGTTGGCCATCATGCTCGTGCAGCGTGGAGCCGGGGCCGATGCCACGGTCACGATCTGCCACAGCCGCACCAGCGATCTGCCCTCGTTCACGCGGCAGGCCGACATTCTCGTGGCCGCCATGCGGCAGCCGCGCTTCATTACGGCCGACATGGTCAAGCCCGGGGCCGCGGTCATCGACGTCGGCATTCATCGGTTGGAAGGGAAACTGGTCGGCGACGTCGATTTCGCCAGCGTTAGCCAGGTAGCCGGCCACATCACTCCGGTGCCGGGAGGAGTCGGCCCGCTGACCGTGACCATGCTGCTGGCCAACACTCTGGCGGCCGCCCGGCTGCAGGAATAAGACCTCCACGGCACGGCGGATGGTGGATGCGCTCGTCGGCCTGGCGCGGCCAGTTGAGCGCAACGATTGCCCTCCGGCAGCCCTTCGCCCGTTTTCGGCGGCAAAGCCGGAAAAACCGGCCTGGCGAGCGGCGTTTGATGGAATTCGCCGTGGAGCTGGATTATTCTAACAGGTGCGCGTCTTGCCGGGCTCGGCCCGGTGATTCGCCCCCGGCGACGGAACCATCTTTCCAGAGAGAAGAAGCAACACCATGAACTCTCGACCCGCGAATGCTCAGGGCGCGGATTTCCGCGATGGCCAGCTCGCTCCTTCGACCGCCGACCGGCGCCCGCGGGCCACTGGGCGGATGGCCGCTCGACTGGCCTGCGGCCTGTTGGCCGCGGCGTGCTGCTTGGGACTGCTGCTCTCCGGCAGTCGGGCGGCGGATCGGGGCGTGCGACAAGCGCGGCTCTCGGCGGCGAAGACCGCGGCGACCAACAGCTCGGCCAATCGTGCCACGAATGGCGGAGCGGCTGAATCCGCGACGGGCGGTGCGAGCGCGGCGGCCGATTCGGCTGAAATGTTTTCGGCCATGAAGTCGGGTGATCTCGACGTGAAATTCATTCCCAAAGATGACCGCGAAGCGCGAATCACGTTCACGAACAAGACCAAACGGCCCCTCTCCGTGAAGCTGCCCGAAGCCTTTGCCGCGGTTCCTGTGTTAGCCCAGCGCGGCGCCCCAGGCGGCATGGGCGGCATGGGCGGCATGATGGGCGGCATGAACCAAATGATGGGCGGGGGCATGGGCGGCATGGGTGGCGGAATGATGGGTGGCATGGGCGGCGGCATGGGCGGCGGAATGTTCAACGTCCCGGCCGAAAAGCTGCAGGACGGCATCTGGATCACGGTGCCGGCCGGAAAGCCGGCCAGTTACCGCGTGGCCACGGTTTGCCTGGAACATGGCAAGCGCGACCCGCGCCCGGCGGTCCCTTATGAAATCAAACCGCTGGAAAGCGTGATGACGAAGCCGGGAGTGGCCGAGCTGTTGACGTTGCTCGGCTACGGCAAGATCGACCAGCGCGGTGCGCAAGCCGCGGCCTGGCATCTGGCCAACGGCATGAGTTGGGAACAACTCGCGCAGAAACGAATTCAAACTCCGCTCGGAGACGGCGGTCCCTACTTCTCGGCCGATCAGATCTCGATCGGCGTTGACGTGGCTGAAGTGGCGATGACCGCGGCGGCGACGCGAGCCGGGTCGTCGGCTACGGAGAAAAGCCCTGGCGACGTGCAAAGTCGAGATAACGCAGTCGACTCGACCGATCGGGCACGCTAAGCCGAGAGCTGAGCGGCAGCGTGAATTGTGCGCGATAGCTAAGCTGCGCTGCACGTACGCTGCTTGCACTGCAAAAGCGATCGACGCGAGCCGTCCTGCTTTTTTCTTGACGGCCTTGCTTTCTTGACCGCTCTGTCTGCCGCCGTCGCGCGCTCGTTGCGAGAACTATGTCGCCATCTTGCTTATAGTCTGCAACACGAAAACGGCGGCAGGCCGGCAGCCGTGGGTCGCCGACCTACCGCCGAAGATTGCTTTCCCGCGCCGTCAACTCGGCCGCCATGACCGGCAGAGCACCACGAGATGGGCAGAAATCTCGCCGAGCGCGATTAGACCGGCGTGACGGAAGCCGCCCGCGGTCCCTTGCCCTTAGGCGATTGGCCTTGCTCGATCGTGTATTCGACTTGTTGACCTTCGGTCAAGTCGTCGAAGCCATGATCGGCGACGGTCGAGTGATGAAAGAACACGTCTTCCCCACTGTCCGTCTGAATGAATCCGAACCCCTTTTCTTGTACCAGTTTCTTAATCTTACCGACCGACATGCGTAAACACTCCTCGAGCAAATCAGAACGTGACAAACCCCGGCAGGTTGACTTGCCCCCGCCTTTTCGTCCACCTGTTGGACGTGATTATCCTAACAGATAAGTAATGCTTGATGAACAGAAAATTCCGGTCCGGGCCGGTTTTTTTACTGCCAACCGCCCCGCGCCGGCTCGCTCCCCCGGCCGCCCCCGGGGCCAGTGCTTTCCGCCGCATCGAGATGTGGTTGTGGCCGCCCCCGCCGGTTGCGGGCCGAGCGCAGACCAGGGCCAGGCAGCCGGGCGAGGGACCACGCGCGCGGCGGCCAAGGCCAGTCGAGCGGAGCACTGCGCTGCCGCGGGTCTTTGCTTTAGAATACAGCGGCTGGGCGTCGCCAGACTGGCCGATGGCTGGGCAATCGGGGACTTTGCAACCAGAGGGAAACGTGCCGATGGCGTGGAAGAGAATCACCCGGGCGGCTCTTGCCGGCGGGGCCGTGTTGGCCAGTGTGTCGCTGCTCGTTGCGGCGACCAACAATAGCGAGCTACCCGCCTTGCTGGCCTCGATCAAGCAAGTGGGGACCAAGGGTGAGGGAAATCGCCAAGCGCAGGCGGCTTGCCAACGCCTGGCCGCTGCCGATGCCGGGCAACTGCCGACGATTTTGAACGCGCTGGACGACGCCAGTCCCCTGGCGGCAAATTGGCTGCGCGGAACGGCCGAAGTGATCGTGGCCCGCCAGATCGCCAACGGCGGAACCTTGCCGACTGCCGCGCTGGAAGCGTTTTTGCTCGACCGCGGGCACGCGCCCCGCAGCCGGCGGCTGGCCTACGAGTGGCTGTTGCGCGTCGATCCGGGGGCGGCCGAGCGGTTGCTGCCCGGCATGCTCGACGACCCGAGTTTGGAGATGCGTCGCGATGCGGTGGCCCGGCTGCTCGACGGTGCTCGCGCTAAAGTCGACAGCGAGCCGGCGACGGCCAAGGCCGGCTATGAGCAAGCGCTGACCGCGGCACGCGATCTCGATCAGATCCAGGGCGCGATCAAGGCGCTGGGCGGGCTGGGCGAGAGAATCAATCTCACCGAGCAACTCGGCTTCCTCACCCATTGGCAGGTCGTGGGCCCCTTCGACAACGTGGGCGGAGTCGGTTTCGCCGCCGTATACCCACCGGAAAAGAAAATCGATCTCGCCGCCAAGTATGACGGCAAAGGAGAGCCGGTCCACTGGCTCGAGGCCGAGGCCAGCGACGAGATGGGACACGTCGATCTGAACAAGGCCTTGGGTACGCACAAAGGGGCCGTGGCGTATGCGTATGCCGAATTCACCAGCGATCGCGATCAGCCGGTCGAGCTGCGGTTGGGTTCGGCCAACGCGAACAAGATCTGGCTCAACGGCAAGCAACTGGCGGAATTCAAAATCTATCACTCGTTCACGACGATGGATCAATACGTCGGCCGTGGAGAGTTGAAACGGGGCGTGAACCAGATCCTCGTCAAGTTATGCCAGAACGAGCAGACCGAGGAATGGGCGGCCGAATGGAAGTTTCAGTTGCGCGTCGCCGACCCGACCGGCGGCGCCATTCGCGAAGGAAAACAGCCGTGATCGCAACAAGAGTGACCCTGCTCGGCGCGATTGCGGCGCTGCTGTGCGGGGCGAACCTGGCAGGGGGCCAAGATTGGCTGCAATTCCGCGGCCCGAACACCGATCGCACCACGAGCGGACGCGGCGGCAGTCCCCCTGCGCTGAAAAAGAGCTCCGCTTCCGCGCGGCCTGAACCGACCGATTTCGACCGCGGATTGAAGATCGCGTGGCAGGTCGACCTGCCGGGTCGTGGACCGTCGAGCCCGATCGTCGTCGACGGGCGCGTGATCGTGACCGCGTCGAGCGGCGTGCGGCAGGATGAGTTGCACGTGTTGGCGTTCGACGCGCAGGATGGCCACCCGCTGTGGGAGCGCCAGTTCTGGGCGACCGGGCGCACGCTCACGCATCCGCAAACCGCCAACGCGGCCCCAACCCCGGCGAGCGACGGCCAGCGCATATTCGCCTTTTTTTCGTCGAACGATCTGGTGGCGCTGGACCTCGATGGCAACTTGTTATGGGTGCGCGGGCTGACCCAAGATTTTCCGCGATTGGGCAACGACGTCGGCATGGCCTCGAGCTTGCTCGTCGTCGGCAAGCGGGTGATCGTGCAAAGCGAAAGCCAGGGAGACGCGCTCGTGGCCGGCATCGACACGGCCGACGGCACGACCCGCTGGCAACTCGCGCGCGATCA
>DATJTR010000635.1:0-2122 GCA_035503215.1 Pirellulales bacterium | reverse complement strand
ACCGTTCGTTCCCCCGGTCCCTTCCAACAAATCGTGATACCAGGCTCCAAAACGCGCGCCGTTGAACCGGATGACGTGCGGCAGCATCAGTCCGATCGCTTGTCCATGCACGATGCCGTAGTGGGCCGTGAGCGGATTGGCCAAGGCGTGCGTCGCGCCGAGCATCGAGTTCTCGATCGCCAGGCCGGCGAACGATGCTCCCAGCTGCATTGCCGAGCGGGCTTCCAAATCGGCCGGATCGTCGAGCACCCGGCCAAAGTTTTCGGCCAACAGCAACCACGCCTCGCGGCTGAACGACAGCGACAGCGGCGTCCGAGTCTTCGTAACGTACGTTTCCAGGGCGTGGGCCAAGGCGTCGACGCCGGTCAGCGCCGTGACCCGGGCCGGCTGCGATACGGTCAGCACCGGATCGAGGATCGCCACGCGGAACGACGCCTTCCGGTCGCCGCAGGCCATTTTCACGTGCGTTTCGGCGTCGGAAATCAGCGCGAACGACTGCGTCTCGCTGCCGGTGCCGGCCGTCGTCGGCACGGCGATCATGGGCAGCATCGGCTTGATCGCCTTGCCGATGCCCCAATAATCCTGCATCCTCCCGCCGCCGGAGTAGAGAAAATTGATTCCCTTGGCGCAGTCCATCGAGCTGCCGCCGCCGATGCCGACGAGGATCTCCGGCGAATGGCGCTTGGCCAAAGCGAGGCCCGTGTCGACGTGCGCGGTAGTCGGGTTCTCACCCACCGCGTCGAACATCACCGTTTCGATGCCCGCCCGCCGCAGTGCCGCCATGCCCCGCTCCGCGTGTCCGGCCGCCACGATGCCGGGATCGGTCACGACCAGGGCCCGCCGGGCCCCCAGCTCGCCCGCCAATTCGCCCAGGGCGTCGATCTTGCCCGGTCCGAAGACCATTCGTGTCCGCGGTTGAAAGTCGAATGGCGTCATAAAGCCACGGCAAGGTGTATGGCGGGCGAAGCGAAAGCGGCGTGGTTTGCAATCCGGCGGGTGGGTCGGCGCTCAACTCCCCAGCTTTTCTTTGGGAGTTTGAAATGCTCGAGCCCGGAACAAAAACTCAACGATGTTTCCTTCGTGCGGTTGCAGCCAATCGAGCTTGATCGTGGGGATCGGCCCGATGTTCAACCGGTCGATGTGCGTGGCATCGATCAGGCGGCGCTTGAAGTCGGGCTGATCGGTGATCGCCGAGCACACCAGCGTCGGACCGATCGCTTCGATCATCCGTTCCTGCGGACATTCGACCACCGTGGCGAACGGGAACATGTATTCCTTCCGCGCGATCGCCGCCTGCGGCGTGCGGCAATGCACGATCGTCGGCCGCAGGTAGGCACAGCGCTCGAACTCGACCAGCCGCGGGCCGTATTTGCCGGTCATGTGCTCGACTCCCTCCTCGCGCAAATCGGCTTCGATCGCCTTCCACACCGCCGAGGCCACGCCCGGCACCGTGAACGCGGCCAGCGAAGAAGTCGGATCGTCGGGGGGCTTCACTTCGACTGGCCCCAGCCGTTCGGCCAGGGCGGCGGCGATTTCGCGGGTATGCCGCGAAGCCCACACGCCCGAGCAATTGATGCAGCCGCGGCCGCTGTTCAAATAGATGCTGTCGGCGATCAGGTCGAGATAATCTTCCCAGTGATCGACGACGTCGTCGCCGAGCAGAATCTTGCTGAAGCCGGGTCCGTGGGCCTGCACGCGGGGATTGCCCTTGTACCGCTCGACCGTCGCCTCGCCGCCGAAGATCATGCTGCGCTGGCAAGCCGAGAGGACCGCGGCCCCCACGTCGGCCCCGCCGGGATAAATCGAAATCGCCTCGGCCGGAATGCCCGCCTCGACCATCGCCGCCGCCATGCGATACGGCGTCCAGGGTTCTTGCGGGCCGGGCTTGAGCACCAAGCCGACCTGCATCGGAATCACCGGCAGCCACAACGTGTGTACGCCCGGCGAGTTCGAAGGCAGCACCAGGCCCAGCACCGGCGATTGCGCCTGGTAGCTGACGATCACGCCGCGCGATTCGGTGCCGTAACCATTGCTGAGAATGTCCAGCGGCAGGCCGCGCGTGAGCGCGTCGAGCATTTCGCGCATGTGCGACAACACGAAGAAATTCTTCTGCATGTTCGCC
>DATJTR010000634.1:0-4258 GCA_035503215.1 Pirellulales bacterium | reverse complement strand
TCTTGGCGGCCGGGGGCGGCGGCGCCTGGTTCAACGATTTTCCCGGTCAGGTGCGGATCTGGGATTTCGCCAAACGGAGCGAGGTCGCTTCGTATCCCCTGCCACGCGGTGTGGCCCGCGTGTCGTTGTCGCCCGACGGACGGCGGATCGCGATCAGTTGCTGGGGGGGCGAAATCTGGCTGCGGGAAGTCGGGGGCGCGGAATTGATGCACGAGAAGTTCGACACGCACATGCGGTTGACCTTCTCTCCCGATGGCAACCTGCTGGTCGGCGTGACCGAACGCTCGAATCTGCGCACCTGGGACGGCCACACGGGCGAGCTGCTGGAGAAGGACGCTGGCGGGTTCCGCGGCGGCACGTTTCCGTTTTGGGGCGCGATTTTTTCGCCCGACGGCAAATACATGGTCACCTACGGCGGCAAGATGAAAGAGCACAACGGCGTGAAATTCGCCGTCTGGAGCATGGCCTCGCGGAAGCAGCTTTACAAGAAGAACGTCGACCTGGATCGCATCTTTTCGGCCTCCATTTCCCCCGATAGCAAAACCTTGGCCACCAGCGGCGAGAACTCGGTCGCCTTGTGGGATTTGGAAACCGGCGCCCGCCGCACCGAAACCGACGACACCGGCGGCCAGGTGTATTACGTGAATTTCTCTCCCGACGGCAAACTGCTGGCCAGCGCCAGTTTTGGGGTCTCCAACGTAGCCAAGCTCTGGAATCCGTCAACGGGCCGAGCCTTGGGATTGCTCAAAGGCAACGAGCGTGACGTGCGCAGCGTCGTCTTCACGCGCGACGGCAAGACGGCCATCACCGGAGGCCAAGACCAATCGGTGCGCGTTTTCGACCTGGCCACGCTCGAGCAGACCGGGATGCTGCAAGGGACAGAAACGCCGAACGCGGCCGGCGCGGCGACTCCGCTCTTGGCCGTAGCCTTGTCGCACAAGGGAGACCGAGTGGCGACCGGGGGCGAAGACGGACAGGTACGCCTGTACGGTCCCGCGCCCCAAGGCCTCACGCGTTCCTGGGCGGGACACGAAGACGCGATCGCCGCGATCGCTTACTCGCCCGACGGCAAGACGCTGGTCACGGGAGGCTACGACAAAACGATTCGCTTCTGGAATCCCGACACGGGGGAGCAAATCCGTTCGCTCGGCGGTCACAACGGCTGGGTGGTGTCGCTGGCGTTCTCGCACGATGGGCAAACCTTGGCCAGCGGCAGCTACGACCGCACCGTGCGACTGTGGAACGTGTCCGACGGCACCGAGCGCGAGACCTTGACCGGCCATACGGCGACGATTCGCTCGCTGGCTTTTTCGGACGACGACAAGCAATTGGCCAGCGGTGGTGCCGACCACACTGTGCGGCTCTGGGATCCTGCGACCGGGCAGGCCCTCGCGACCCTGGCCGGCCACGAGGCCGGCGTGCGCAGCGTCGCGTTTTCGCCCGCGGGCCGGCTGCTGGCCTCGGCCGGCGAAGATCAGGCGATCAAAGTCTGGAACGCAACGACGCACGATCTGCGTGGCACGCTCACCGGCCACGCCGACATGGTGACGGGCGTGGCCTTCGTGGGGGAGACGCTGGTCAGCACCGGCTGGGATCGCAGCCTGCGCACTTGGGATGCCGAGGCGCTCGAACCACGCTCGAAGTTGACCGCGGGCAATAGCGAAGTGTTGGCCTTGGCGGTCTCGGCTGGTGGCGAACGACTGCTCACCGCCGGAGCCGATCAGTCGCTCACCTTCTGGAAATCGACGAGCGCCGCGGGGCGACGAAGCGGTACGTTGGGCGAATATCGCACGTTTTCCTGGTCGGCCGCGTTCTCGCCAAATGGGGCAAATGTGGCGGTCGCGGTCGGTGGCTTCGAAGAAGAATCGGACCTTTATTTGTACGACCCGGTCACCAAGGCCGAGAAATACAAGGTCACGTTCCCCGATAACCTGCGATCGATCGCCTTCTCACCCGCCGGCGACCTGTTGGCGTTGAGTTTCGCCGATAAGCGGGTGTTGTTGGTTGACGCAGCCGCGGGGACGGAAGTCGCTCAGTTGGAAGACGCACCGGCCGAGGTGCCGGAGGTGCTCCATGCCCGGTTCGGGCACGTGACCTTTTCGCCCGACGGCAAATGGGTGGCCGCTTCGGACAATGGCGAAGACATCCGCGTTTACGACGTGGCCGAGCGGAAACTGATCAAGACGCTGAAAGGAAGCAAGGACCGGGTTCTGTCGTTCGCCTTTGCGCCGCATCGCAACGAGCTGGTGTCGTGCACTGCGGGCAACAAGATGCCGGTCGTGTGGGACTTGGAGGAGTCCGGGCGACGTTACACGTTGCCGAAATTGGCGGGCCTCGACGGCGTGGCCAGCGTTTCCTATTCGCCCGACGGCAAGCTGCTGGCCACCGGTTTTAACAAGAACGCGTGCTGCTTGTGGAACGCCGAAACCGGCACGTTCCTCAAGCGGTTCGAGGCCCACCAGGGGACCGTGTTCGAGGTGGCCTTTACGCCTGACGGCAAGCTGCTGGCCACCGCCGGCGAAGACGGATTGGTCAAGCTGTGGGACGTGGCTAGCGGTCGCATGGTGCGGAGCTACACCTGCGAGTCGGGCAAGGTGCTGTGCTTGCATTTTTCTCCCGATGGTAAATCGTTCGTCACCAGCGGCCGCGAGGGACAAGTCCGATTGTGGTGGGTGCTGCCGCCGGAAGAGGAGCCGTCATCGTGAGCGAAACGCTGCAAGTGCGCTTCGGTAACCCGGAACTTGCCGCATGGTCGGCGGCCATTTGTCTGGCTTTTCTATCCGGCATGGCCACCTGCGCCGCGGAGTCGGCCGCAGAAACGGGAACCTTCGTGGTGGTGGCGCCGGCGCAGGAGTCGGGCCGAGGGGAGGCAGCGCCTTCCGGCGAGGACGCGGTCAAGAATCGAGAGACCGGCGATTCCGAGCCGCTCGATCTGGCGGTTTTGCTCGACGAGCACATGACCTTGATTCGGCTCGACGTGCGGCACGACGGTCGGCCCTTCGGCGAGCTGTGGCGCAAGTTCATGGAACAGAAGTTCGACGTGGCCGACAAGGACCAGAGCGGTACGTTGGATGCCGCCGAATTGTCGGCCATCAAGGCCCTGTTGCGACCGGCGGCCGGCAGCGAAAGCCCGCAGGTACGCAATGCCCGGCAGCGTTTCTTGCGTCGCCAAGGACAAGACAATCGCAACACGATCGTCGATCTGCCCGACGATCCCGATGCCGAGCGGGAACTGACCGCCGGGGTCACGCGCGACGAATTCTTGGAATTCGTGCGCAAGCCGGGCAACGGTCCGATCAAGATTTCAGGGGACTTTCAGCCGAGCCCTGGGTCGCGGGTGCTGTTTGCCCGCCTGGACTTGGACCACGACGGCAAGCTTTCCGAGAGCGAATGCGGACGGGCCTTTGAGACGCTCCAGCCCTTGGATTTGGACGAAGTCGAGCTGTTCAGCCGCGAGCAATTGATGGAGGCCTCGCGTCAACGCGAGGGGAACGAGCCCCAGCAGAATGCGAATCGCGTGCGGCTGGCGGTAAAACAACTGCAATTCTCCAGCACGGGGCCGGCAATGGCTTGGGCCGATCGCGTTCGCCAGCATTTCTCGCCCGTTTCGACCCGGCCGAACTTCGTCGAACCGCTCCGGCGCACGGCGACGCTGTACGACGACAGCACCTTCGCCGCGGCTGACGCGGATGGCGACGGCTCCCTGGACCGCGAAGAGTTGTCCCACCTGATGCGGCGGCCGATCGCCAACCTCGAGTTGGCGATCAACCTGACGAGTAAATCGAGCGTGGCTGCAACGGCTGTACACCTGGCGGACGCCTATCGTTGGGAACCCCCTCAGCCGTCGAAACCGGGCGAGACGGCAAGACTGACCACCGGAAGCGAGCAAGTGCAGGTGGCGACGACCGACTTCGTCACGCCCGGCAACGACGAGCAGGCCAATCAATTGGTCGAGAATCTCAAGCAGTTCGACCAGGACAATAACGATTACCTGGAGGAACGGGAGCTGCGGCAGTTCGGCAATCTTGCCAACTTCAAGGAGTACGACACCGACGGCGACGGCAAGATTTTCTTCGACGAGCTGCGCCGCTACGTGGCGGCTCAAACGGAAGCGGCCTCCGTGCGGCTGGCAATCACGATCACCGATCAGGATCACGCCCTGTTCGAGGCGCTCGATACCAATGGAGACGGGCGACTGGGCCGCCGCGAACTGAACCGGATGGCCAGCATGGCCAAGACTTGGGATCGCAACGGCGAC
>DATJTR010000633.1:0-4338 GCA_035503215.1 Pirellulales bacterium | reverse complement strand
TCGCGAAGCAGCTCACCCAGCTTTTGTTCGCTTTCGTCGCTGATCTCCAGTTCGCGGCCGGCTTGAAAGCGATGGCTGCCGGCGCCGAAGGCCAGCGGGCCCATCGCGAGCGGCGTGGCCTGCAGCGGAATCCAGGCCGTGATCGTCTTGCTGGTGTCCAGCGGCCAATACTGCTGGTCGGCGTGCCAAGGAGTCAGACCGCCGCCGGCTTCCTTGAACAGGGCCTGATCGTGATACAGCCGCACGCCGCGCGAGCCCATCAGTTCGGCCGCCAAGCGGGCCAGCCGCTTGGAGAAGACCAATTCCTTCACCACCGGGCACTTCGTCCAAATGTTCATGATCTGGAGGAAGGCTTTTTCATAAGTCGTCCGCTCGTTCATCGGCCGCGTGAGCGTGTTCAGTTCCTGCACGCGCTGGCTGATGATCGGCCCGTAATAGGCGAGCACCTCGGGCGACAGGACGTCTTTGAGTTTCACGTAGCCCTGCTCGCGGCAGAAGCGCTTTTGTTCTTCGGTCAGCGGATAGGGGCCGTCGATATCGAGCGCGGGCTGGGCGGGATGAGCGGGTTTGACGGTGGTGGAGGTCATTTTCGTATTCTTGCGGTGTGCGTGTTCGAAAAATTGGTTGGGAGGCAAGGGCATCGCCTTGATTGCTTTTGCTAATTGTTCCTGCCCGCAGCCGCCGTGTCTCCACCGATTCCGCCGGCAACTGATACTTTTTTGCGCGCTTGAATGTCGCTCGGGACGAATTTCGGGTAGGCTTTGTATTAGGTTGAGACGGCGAATCGGGTAGGTCAGGCCTCGGCCTGACACGTCGCCGGTAATGTCAGGCCAAGGCCTGACCTACTTTAGACCGCGAGCCTCGCTGCCGCGGCATCTTTGCCATGCAAGCCCGTTTCGAAAGCATCGTCGCCCAGTCGCACGCCTCGTTCGCCCTGCGCGAATTCCGGCTGAAGGGTTTTCCGTTCAAGTGGCATTTTCATCCCGAGTATGAATTGACGCTGATCGTCTCGGGCGAAGGGCGGCGATTCGTCGGCGACGGCATTGCGGAGTTCGCGGCCGGCGACCTGGTGCTGTTGGGGCGGAATCTGCCGCACACCTGGCATTCGCGCGCGTGCGAGTTCACGGCGTCACCTGCCCGCTCGCGCGCCGTCTGCATTCAATTTGCCGACGATTTTTTGGGGGAAGCGTTTTTCGCCCGGCCCGAGTTGGCCCGCGTACGCCGGCTTTTGAAGCGTAGCGCCGTGGGACTGCGGTTTGGCCGGCGGACGCACGCCCTGGTGGCCCAGCGGATGATCGCCATGCGCGAGCTCGATCCCTTGGGCCGGCTGGTCGAGTTGATCGCGGTGCTCGATCTGTTGGCCCGCTCGCGCGACGTGGCCGAATTGTCGACTGCCGGCTTCGCTCCATCGCTGCGGGTGGAGGACCGGCGGCGGATCGATCGGGTGTACGAGTTCGTGAACGAGCATTTCGGCCGGCAACTGGGGCTGGCCGAAACCGCCAGGGTAGTCGG
This sequence comes from Pirellulales bacterium, assembly GCA_035503215.1. Lineage (GTDB taxonomy): Bacteria > Planctomycetota > Planctomycetia > Pirellulales > PALSA-1355 > DATJTR01. The sequence goes on along the minus strand of DATJTR010000633.1, from coordinate 2,826 downwards.
GATGAGTCCGACGACCTTTAGCCGCTTCTTCCACCGCACCAGTGGCAAACATTTTACTGCCTATGTGAACGAACTGCGGATCGGCTCGGCCTGCCGGCTACTGATCGAAACCGATCGCGGCATTGCCGACATCGCCCTGGAGGTCGGCTTCGGCAACTTGTCGAATTTCAATCGCCGCTTCTTGGAACTGAAGCGGCTGCGGCCGCGCGAATTCCGCCAGCATTTCCGCCGCGGCCAAGCGGCCGAAGCGATGTGAATCCGGCGGGCGAAAACCCAGATCGCGAATCGCTTTGCCCACCGGCAAACGTTACGCTGGCGGCACTGCGAATAAAGGAGTTGACGCATGAAAATCTCGAAACCGCTGCTAACCTCGCTGTTGGTCTTTTTGACGGTGCCCGCGCGGCCAGTGCGGTCGGAGGCGCAAGTGACTAAACTTCCGGCCGACGTGGTGGCGATCGCCAAAGACGGCAACGCGTTTGCCGCGGATCTTTACGGCCAACTGGCTCAGGGCAAAGCCGAGAACCTGTTCTTTTCCCCCTACAGCGTTTCGCAGGCGCTGGCCATGACTTACTCCGGTGCGGCCGGCCAGACCGAGGCTGAAATGGCCCAGGTGCTGCACTTGTCGCTGCCGGCCGACAAAGTGCCGGCGGCGTTTGCCTCGCTGCGCGAAGCGATCGCGGCGGGGGAGAAACCGGCCGCGGGGGGCAAGCCAGATCCGGTGAACGTTCCGTTTCAACTGCGCGTGACCAATCGGCTGTGGGGACAGAAGACTTTTCATTTTCTGCCGGCGTTCTTGACCGTGACGCAAAAAAGTTTCGGGGCCGAGCTGGGGCTCTTGGATTTCAAACAACCGGACACGGCCCGGCAGACGATCAACGCATGGGTGGCCCACGAAACCGACGACAAAATCCAGGACTTGATTGCCCGGGGTGTGCTCAACGCCGACACGCGGCTGGTGCTGACCAACGCCATCTACTTCAAAGCTCGCTGGACGAACGAATTCTCAAAGCAGGCTACGAAAGAAGAGCCCTTCCACGTTTCGGCCGACAGGGAATTCAATGTGCCGACGATGCACCAGACACACCGCCTTGGCTACGCGGCGGCCGACGAGGTGCAGATATTGGAAATGCCGTACGGTCGGCGAGAAGATCTATCGATGGTCGTCCTGCTGCCCGACGAGATCGACGGCCTCGCGGCGCTGGAAAAGCGACTAACGAGTGCGCAGCTCGAAAAATGGCTCGGCGAACTGCGGACGACTCGCGTGATCGTGTCGCTGCCGCGGTTCAAGATGACGAGCGATTTCAGCCTGAGCAATGCGCTGTCGGCGCTCGGCATGCCGCTGGCGTTTACGGACAAGGCCGACTTCTCGCGGATGACGAGCGAGGAGCCGCTGTCGATCGGCGCCGTCGTTCACAAGGCGTTCGTCGACGTCAACGAAGAGGGGACCGAAGCGGCCGCGGCCACGGCGGTGGCGATTGGCGCACTGGCGATCCGCGAGACCGAGCCGCCCAAAAATTTTAAAGCCGACCATCCGTTCGTGTTTTTGATTCGCGAACGGAGGACGAACAGCATTTTGTTTTTGGGGCGGGTGGTGAATCCGCAGGGATAGCAGGCGCTCGTTGCGAAGAAAAAGGGAATTGAACCACGGAGGACGCGGAGGTACGCAGAGGAACGCGGGGAACTTTGAGGGAAGCAGGGAAGCGCGGATCCGGCAACGCGTGTCTCGCTAGGTTTCGGGAGGGTTGTCGCACTCCGTCGCTTCGAGCGTCGATTCCAGCAAAGCCAGCAATTTCTTCTCGCCGCGGCGGCTGAAAGGCCAGCCGACCCAGATGACCAATCCTAGCCCGATCATGACGAGCGCGAAGAGAAACTGAGGCAGCCATTTTTCAGGTGTGGTGAGATGCGTAAAAGCGTTCAGAACGCCAAGAAATCCAACACCGCCGCACCACAAACACAAGAACGCCCGAGGGAACGGCCGCATGCGAAATCGGCCCGCAAGAATCGTTCCACCGTTGTCAGGATTGAGACGGCAGTAAAGAAAGCGGCGAAAATCGTCCTTGTGAAAAATGCGCCTCTGCAGGCGGAGGTCGCCGTCCAGGTCGCGACACAGGATCGGTTTCGTACCGACGTACCCGCTCCAGGAAAAGAGGGTGAAGCTTTCGACGTCGGCGATCGTATCGATCCGCGCCCGGCATTCGGCCGGCGAAAGAGGCGAACGCAAGCAGACTTCCCCTCGCCACCATGCACCGGCCATGTCTCGCATCCCGCGTTGTCAGGGCGTCAGCCCGCTTCCAGGCAGCGGGAGAGAGCGGCCATCTCCACTGGGCTGCCGACCACCAGCGGCGTGCGCTGGTGGATGTCGTCGGGCTCGATGTCCAAAATCCGGCGGCGGCCATCGATTGCCGCGCCGCCGGCCTGCTCGGCCAGCATGGAGATGGGATTGGCCTCGTAGAGCAGCCGCAGCTTGCCTTGCGGATAGCTGACGGTCGGCGGATAGAGAAACACGCCCCCCTTGAGCAGCGTGCGATGGAAATCGGGGACCATGCTGCCGATGTAGCGCGAGCTGTAGGTGGCCCCTAGCTCGCCGTGACGCAGAGAATCGAGAAAGCGGTTGTAGGCCGGCGGGAACGAATCGCGGTTGGCCTCGTTCACCGAGTAGAACTTGCCCTGCTGGGGCATGCGGATGTTTTCGTGCGTCAGCACGTAGGCCCCGATGGCCGGGTCGAGCGTGAAACCGTGCACGCCGTTGCCCACCGTGTAGACCAGCACGGTCGACGCGCCGTAAACGACGTAGCCGGCCGCTACCTGCTTGCTGCCGGGCTGGAG
>DATJTR010000632.1:0-4331 GCA_035503215.1 Pirellulales bacterium | reverse complement strand
GCATGTCAATCTTGGTCTGCCGCGCCGTACAGGATTGACGATCGGCCCGCGCTCGGGTACCCATGATGGCAGGAACAGTCCAAGGAGTCACGGCCTGACCGAACCGACGGCTAGCAGTCGTCCCCTCTCTCGCGCTGGCTCTCAGCGCATTCGAGATCGGACCTTTTCTTGCAGGGAGCCGTATTCGGCCGGACCCTAATCAAGGGGAGCCGCGAGCGCGCGCTTAGGATCATGAAGCTCACTCGCTCAGTCGCTTATGGAGTCGGCATCCTGCTGCAGATCAAAGATGCCAAGGGAGGCGGGCCGGTCACGGCGGCCACGATCGCCCGCGATTGCAAGTTTCCGCCGCGGTTCTTGTATCGCGTGCTGCGCCGCCTGGTCGACGCCGGCCTGCTGGTCGGCACGTCGGGGCCGCTCGGCGGTTACGAACTCGCCCGTCGCAGCGAAGGGATCACGCTGCTCGACATCGTCGACGCCGTGGAATCGCCTCCCGAGCCGAGCGTGCTCGAGCCGGTGCGGGCGAAGCATCGCCGCGCGATCGGCAAAGTGAATCGGCTTTGTCGTCTCGAGGCCGATCGCTTTCGCCGCGAGCTGAAGAAGGTGACGCTGGCCAAGCTGCGCGCCTGATTGCGGCCGGCGTACGACACGTTGCGCGCGCCTCGCCGGAAAGCCGCGCATTCCGCGGCGCATTTGCCCGCATGTCCCGTGCGCAAACGCCGCACGCGCGAAAGTCATGCGCGAAAAAAAACCGCCGGGGCGAGCGTGTCGCCCCAGCGGTTGCATTTCTCCTTGCCGCTGGATCCCGCGGCCTGCCTCGCGCGGCGCCGGCTTGCTTCGAGCGGCAGCCGGGGGGCGCGGGATGCTGGGCACCAGGCATCGCTCGCCCGGGAGGCGAGCGACGGACGGGCCAAATCGATTAGGCCATGTCCTTCAGGTTCTTCAGCGCCCGCACCTTGATCTTGGTGCTGGCCGGCTTGGCCGGAACGTCCATCAATTCGCCAGGCTTGAACGGGTTGGGCACGCCCTTCTTGGCCGGACGGGCCGGAACCTTCTTGCGCTCGATCTTCACCAGGCCGGGGATGGCGAACACGCCGGGGCCTTTGTTGCCCAGCGACTTCTTGATTTCAGCCGCCAGCGCTTCGAACACGCTGGTGATGTCTTTCTTGGCCAGTCCGGTGACGGCCGCGATGTTGTTGGTCACTTCGGACTTCGAAGGAGCCTTTTTACTGGCTGCAGGAGCTGAGGCTTTCGCCATGATGCTTGACCCTCCTTGCGGGTGCAAAAGTAACGTGAGGTTGATTGGGAAAACAGGCGGTTTGGCTAGGGAAACGTTGGGTCCGCTCGCGGAGCCATCCGTGGTCGACGCTTGCGCCAAATCCTACACTCGCTTACCCGTCCGCTGTGGCGAACGCGATGATTAAAATCGACATCGCCAAAATTGCAAGCCACAAAACCGACAAATCCCCGCAATTTCTCGCAAAATCTGCAGGTTCCGGCGCGCTCGGGCGTGGTGTCTGCGCTCTCGGTGGGCGGGTGCTGTGGGGCAGGCGGGCGGGTGTTCTTCTGGCTCCCTGCGGAGCCAACGTGACCTCTCAAAGGTAGGACACGATTCGATCGGCGGGGAACAAAAATCTTCGCCAATCGTCAAATTTTCCCACATCGCGGTTCCGGATGCGCCGGCCGTGCCGCTTTCACCGCCCCAGAGCGCCTCGCGCACACGCCAACCGCGAAGATAACTTGCGGCCGTGTCGATACTTGGGCCGCCCGGCCGAACCCTCGCACGGCCTCGCGAGGTTGGTCGACGCAGGCCCCTTAATCGATTAGGCTTAAATGGTGTGCGGAAGCGAGTGCCGGCTCGCGATCCGCCGGTGACTTTCTTGCTGGCGGCACGCGATTGCGCCCCGCGGCGCTATGTAGGGCCAGCGCACAAAGAAGGCTTCGAGGGACCGTCACGTGCAGCAACGGTACAGCGGCATCATGGGGCGCTGGGCGCGGGGGGCTCTCGCCGTAGCCGTGCTGACCGGAATCGTGGCCCCCCAGCTGCTCGACCAGCCCTCGGCCATCGGACAGGGTATCCGCGCCCTGGGTCGCAACCTCCGCGGCATGCCCGCGCGCCGCAACGGCGACGCCGAAAACGACGAAGTCATCGACGGCGTCTTCCTGCCCCCCGACCGCACCGCCAAACGCCGGCTGGAAGCGGCCGAAGAAATGATCGGCGAGGGACGCTTTGGCGAAAGCGTCCGCTATCTCGGCTCGCTGCTCGAAGGTTCGGAAGACTTCTTCTTTCGGCCCGACGGTTCGGGCACGGTGTATCGCAGCCTGAAGGCCGAAGCCGGCCGCTTGATCGCCGGGCTGCCCGCCGACGGCCGCGAATCGTACGAACTGCAATTCGGCGCCAAGGCCCGGCGGATGCTCGAGGCGGCGCTCGCCCGCGGCAATCAGGCCGAGCTGGCCGAAGTCTCGCGGCGCTTTTTCTACACGCAGGCCGGCAGCGAAGCGTCGTTGCTCTTGGCCCGGCAACATCTCGACGGCGGACAGCCATTGGCCGCGGCGTTGCTCTTTGCCCGCTTGCACGAAACGCCCGATCTGGGCAAGCGATTCGAACCGACCTTGTCGCTCTACCTGGCCACGGCCTGGCTGCGGGCCGGCATGCGCGATCGCGCCCAGGCGGCCCTGTTGGCTCTCAAGCAGCAGTGGAACCAAGGACCGGTGCGAGTGGCCGGCGAGCCGGTCAAGCTGTTCGACAACGATGCGCAATCGCTCGAATGGTTGGAAAAGCAAGTCGGCCGATCGCACGAAATCCATCACGTCGAAGGGGAAGACTGGCTGATGTATCGCGGCGACGCGCGGCACAACGCATCGTCGCGCGGCGGGCGGCCGCTGCTCAACCCGCGCTGGCGCGTGCGCGTGGCCCATCATCCCACGATCGAGCGCCTGATCGGCGAGTGGCAGCAGCGCTATGCCGACGAGCAGGACGTCGCGCCGCTGCCCACGTTGCACCCCTTGGCGGTAGGCAACCTGGTGCTGGTGCGCGATTCGCGTTCGCTGTTGGCCATCGATTTCTCGACCGGCAAATTGATCTGGCCCGCCGAACCGCTGGGCGAAAGCTCGCTCGATCATTGGCTCTCGGCCAGCGGTCAGCCGCAGTTGGCCGGACAGATCCAACTTGCGCAGTTCGTCGAGCAAAGGATTTGGGACGATCCGACCTACGGCACGATGAGCAGCGACGGCGAACAGGTATTCATCATCGAAGATCCGGTCGGCCCCTTGGCCAAGCAACCGACGATGATTCGCGCCGGTTGGAAGCCGCAGCCCAGCGGCACGGGCCGCACGACGAATCTGCTGATCGCCCGCGAACTGAAGACCGAAGGCAAACTGAAGTGGGAAGTCGGCGGCACGACGGGCGAGGATGAGCCGAAGCTGGCCGGCGCCTTCTTTCTGGGCCCACCCTTGGTGCTGCAAGGCCGGCTGTACGTGCTGGTCGAAAAGGGGCAGGAGATTCGCCTCGTGGTGCTGTCGGCCAAAACCGGCAAGCTCGATTGGTCGCAGCAACTGTGCGTCGTCGAAGCGTCCGGCATGGAGGCCGAACGGCGGGCCGGCGGCGCCAGCCCCTCGTTCGCCGACGGCGTGCTGATTTGCCCGACTTCGGCCGGAGCGATCGTGGCCGTCGACGCCACGACCCGCAACCTCCTCTGGGGCTATCAATATCCGCGCGCCCAGCAAGGTCCCAACCATCTCAATCTGATCCGGCCGAACATGTTCCCGCTCGGCCGCCGCGTCGGCGATCGTTGGTCCGACAGCACGGTGACCGTGGCCGACGGCAAGGTCGTCGTCACGCCGATCGAATCGGACTATCTCTACGTGCTCAACCTCATCAACGGCGAAATGCTGTGGAAGATCGAGCGCGGCACCAATCTGTATGTCGGCGGCATTCACGGCGGCAACGTGATCGTCGTTGGCCGCAATCAGGTGAATGCCTATCCGCTCGCGGGGGGCGAGCCGGTCTGGTCCTGCTCCACCGCCGCGTCCGATGCGCTGCCCGACAGCGGCATGCCCAGCGGCCGCGGCTTCCTCGCCGGCCACGATTACTTCCTGCCGCTCATCAGCGGCGAAGTCGTGCAAATCGACCTCGCGCGCGGGCAAGTCGTCAGTCGGGCCAAGACGCGCTCGGGCGAAGCGCCCGGCAATCTGATTTGCCACCAGGGAAAAATCATCTCGCAAGGAGCCGGCTTCGTCGAAGTGTTCGACCAGCGCGATCTGCTCGAACAGCAGGTGGCCGAACGGCTCGGCAAGAATCCCGACGATCCCAAGTCGCTGGCCCAAGAGGGCGA
>DATJTR010000631.1:0-3992 GCA_035503215.1 Pirellulales bacterium | reverse complement strand
CTCGGCCAGGCCACGTTTCCCCGCTCATTCGAAGCGGTAACCGCCGATCTGGCCCGGCTCGAGCGGATGTACATCGAGCCGGACGGATCGTTCGTTTGGGTGTCCAGTCAAGGCGAAGCGGCCTGGCAAGTAGACGGCAATCTCTACGACCACCAGGAGCGAGTGCGGCTGGTCGACGTCAAGGGAAGCTGTCCCCAGGAGCCATTCGACCGATTGCTGGGAACCCTCGGCTGGCCAGGAACGCAGCTTGTTTTTCAGCTCGTGCGAGCTGCGATTTTCTTGGAGGAAGCAGAATTTCGTCGCTGGGCAATGCTCCAACCGGGGGATAGCTGACGCCGCCGACACGGCTTGACCGTCCCCACCGGTAGCAGTAGAGTTGGCGCTTTTGGCGGCGAAAATCACGGCCGTTCGCTGGTGACGCGTGGTACCAACAAACTCGACTGCAGCGGCAACGAGGCTCAGCACGGCTGGCGCCGCACCTGCGAGCAACGCTTCCGCGCCGCTCGATTTCGTCGTCAAGCCGGTCGAAACGCGCCGCGAACGGAAGGCATTTCTTGAGCTTCCCTGGCAGCTCTATCGCGACGACCCCAATTGGATTCCGCCCTTGCGGTTGAACCAAAAGGAACTGGTCGGTTATGCCCACCATCCGTTCTACGACGATGCCAAGGGACAAACGTTCCTCGCCCTGAGCGGAGGCCGGGCCATCGGCCGTATCGAGGCGATCGAGAACCCGGTGCACAACCGCTTTCACCAGGAACGACGAGGCTTCTTCGGCTTTTTCGAGTCGATCGACAACCAGCAAGTCGCCAGCGCCCTGTTCGACGCTGCCCGGAATTGGCTGGCCGCGCGCGACATCCATCAGATGCGCGGTCCGGTCAATCCTTCGCTCAACTACGAGTGCGGATTGCTCGTCGATGGTTTTCAAATCCCGCCGACGTTCATGATGACCTACAATCATCCGTACTACGGAAGGCTCATCGAAAACTATGGATTCCGCAAGGCACAGGATTTGTTTGCCTTTTGGGCCCCGATCGACTTGATACCGCGGTTGGATGCCAAGCTGTTGTTCGTGGCCCAAGAGGCGGCGAGTCGCTTGTCGCTCGAAATGCGGCCGATGGACAAATCGCGGTTTCGCCAAGAGATCGAAATGTTCTTGGATCTCTATAATCAGTCGTTGGGGGGAACCTGGGGCTTCGTTCCGCTTTCGAAGCGCGAAATCGATCACATGAGCGCATCGCTCAAGCACCTGATCATTCCCGAATTGGCAATGGTCGCGTCGGTCGCAGGGAAGCCGATCGGCGCGGTGTTCGCCATTCCCGACTACAATCCGCGCATCAAACAGATCGACGGCCGGCTGTTCCCCTTCGGCTTTTTGAAGCTGATCAGCAAAAAGCGGAACTTCCGCCGGTTCCGCGTGATCAGCGCCAACGTGATTCCCGAATACCAGCGTTGGGGGGTCGGCCTCGTTTTGCTCCGCAGCCTGATTCCCAAGATCTTGGAATCGAATTTCCAGGACGCTGAGTTTTCCTGGGTGCTGGAATCGAATCACCTCTCCCGCCGCAGCTTGGAAAAGGGAGGGGCGGTAGCTGAAAAGACCTACCGCATCTACGATTATCCGCCGCCGGCCGAAGCGACCCCCGCAACTTAAGCCAGTGAGCAAGTTGCCCCGGCTGGCCTCGCGACACGTTCAGCGTTCGTGCCGCGTCGACTCAGGTCTGGCACTCTTCATTGCACGGGCGGCTCCAGTGAGGTTGGTGCCGCGTCGCCGGCTCGGTGTCGGGCGTCTTTCCTGCTGGTCGGTTTCCGTGACGCGCGACGTTTCTCGAGCGCCGCCACAATTCGCCGAGCGCGGCGCCAAGACTCGGGCTGACGGTCGCCCGATAGGGTGAATCGGGGGGCAATTCGGCCATCAGCCGCTTGTGGGCCTTGGCCAGGTTGTGGTAGGGCAGCGAGGGAAACAGGTGATGCAAGGCATGAAACCGCAGCCCGACCGGCATCGCGATTTCGCCCAACAGGCGCGAATTCGGATAGTTCACCGAGTCGAGCAATTGATCGACAAACGTCATTTCTCCGCCGGCGTTGATGTAGCGATGCGCTCCGAGGGTACGGATGTGGTTCAGGTACAAAATGCCGACCGAAGTGGCGTAAGCCTGGATCAAGAATCCGATCGGCATCCGGCCGCGAACGAGCATCACGGCCGTGGCCAGCGACAAGAGAAAGCAGCAGGTTTCTTGCAGACGAAAGATGCGCAGTGCCTTGCGGCTGGGGAGCGGCCGCACATGGGTGGGATCCATCACCAGTGAAGACGCATGCTGGTGCAACCAGCGGCGGAGCGGCGGAACCATCCAACCCAGCGGAGCCAACGCTAAAAACCGCACCACCGCCAATAGCGGAATCAGCAGTGGTTGGATGAGATAAACGACGATCTTTCCCGGGCCTGTGGTCGCTAGCGGCAAATACTCGCCGTCGTCGTGCGTGCCGTAATGCTTCCGCGTGTGATGATCGACGTGCGAGTAATACAGGAAGGAAGGCATCAAAAACGGAATGCCGCAGAGCAGATTCCAGACAATTCGAAACGCGAGGAATGTCTTGTCGCGCAGATGGGCCAACTCGTGGATGAATAAGGCCGCCCGGTAATAGAGGATCACCGAAACCGCGTAGCAGAAGGTGCTGAGCAAAATCGCGTGTTCAGGCCACACACGGGCCGTCCGCCGCACCAGGAAATACGCCGCCGAGCCGACCACCATCGACGTCAGGAAGTCAGCCCAATAAATCGACGCCCGCGGGGCGAACAAGTCTTTGACGATCGCGCGAGTTTTGGCAATCGACAGGGTGGCCGGCTGCCCAATCGGTCGCAACATGATAGAAAATCCGTCGTTAAGGTCGGCTTTCGGCGTGAGACGAGAATACCTGCTAGCGTCGGTTTCGGCAAATTTTGCCTGCCGAGATGTTTGAGCAGGCGGGCCCATCCCGAAGCCGGTGCGGGCGACGGCAGCAGGATGCGCGTCCGCACGCCAGGGGACACAAATGCAAGGCAAAGGGGGGTTCGACGTAACCAGAGTTACATCGGCAAGATTCCAACTAAAAATGGAAAGGCTTGTTTAAGGCAGTCGATCTGCAAAAAATGGGTAGGAATTCCGGACCCGAAAACCATCGCCCTGTCTGCATTCGTGTGGCAGAATTGGGACTGGTGCATGTGAGGCGCCGCGATTGCGGTCTCGCCGGGGGCGAATCCCGTCTCCAGCGGGCGAAAGGTGCTCAAGCGCAGGTCGGTCAATACGGCTTGGGGGCATACAAGCCAAAATCAGTTTTTTTTCCGCTCCCGGCCGACGTGCTCGGCATTGGTTCAAGCAACCTGGAATTGATGACCTCACCGCGCGAAGTAGTCGTCACCGGCTTGGGTTTAGTCACGCCTCTCGGACTAAGCCGGGAGGACGTTTGGCAATCCTTGGCCGGCAGCCAGAGCGGAATTTTTCCGTTAGCCCGCTTCTATCAAGACCCCTTTCCCGTCCGCATCGGCGGGCAAGTGCGGAATTTCGACGCCAAGCTCTACGTCACCCCGCGCAAAAGCCTGAAGGTGATGTCGCGTGAAATTCAGCTTGGTTTCGCGGCGGCGCAATTGGCCCTGGAGGACGCGCGGGTGGCCGCCCGCCAGCTCGACGCCGATCGCTTCGGCGTCGTGTATGGCGCCGACATGATGTATTTCGAGGGGACGGAAGTCGAACCGGCCTTCCTGCGTTGCATGGTGGAGGGCAAGTTCGAATTTGGCCGCTGGGGCGAAATCGGGATGCACGAAATGTATCCCCTCTGGTTGCTCAAATACCTGCCCAACATGCCGGCCTGCCACGTGGCCATCGCTCACGACGCCCGCGGACCAAATAACACGATCATGCTTGGCGAGGCGTCGAGTCTGTTGGCCCTCTCCGAAGCGATGCGGGCAATCGAAGCCGATCGCGCCGATCTGATGATCGTCGGCGGCGCGATCTGTGCGA
>DATJTR010000630.1:0-7138 GCA_035503215.1 Pirellulales bacterium | reverse complement strand
GGTGGTAGTGCCGGATGGCTTCGTCCGTCTGCCCGCGCCGGGCCAGCGCCGAGGCCAGGCTGATGTGAGCCTCGACGTAATCAGGCTCGGCTTTCAAGGCGGCTTCGAACTCGCCGATCGCTTCGTCCCTCTGTCCTTCCTGCGCGAGCATCAGGCCCAATTCCGTGTGTGCGGCAGCGTCGAGCGGATACCGTTCCACGGCCCGCCGCGCCGCGGCGAAGGCGGACTCCACTTCGCCCGCCCGGAACAGTAGCCGAGTCAAATAGACATAGCCGGCGACGTCGCGCGATCGGAGCTGCATGGCCCGGTGCAGATGCAAGAGGGCCTCTTCCCGATTGTCTTTGAGCAGCAGGGCCGCGCCCAGATTGAGCTCGGCCGAGAACGACGCGGGCATGATTTCGATGGCCCGGCGATAGTGAGGGATCGCCTCGTCCACGCGGTCGTTGTCGGCCAGCCAATGCCCCAAGTAGATTTCCGCCCGGCCGTTGTCGGTCGTCACGTCGATCGCGTGTTGCCAGAGAACTTCTTCGTTAAACCAAAACGTCACTTGCCGCGCGGCATAGGCCGTGAGCAGCGCGATCACCAGGGCCGCCCCGGCACCAAGCATCCACTGCCGCGCGCCCAACCGGTTGCCCCAGCGGGCAACGCCCCACGCGAGCGCGACCGACAGCCCGATGCTCGGCAGATACATATAGCGATCGGCCATGGCCAGGTCGCCAATCTCGAGGATGCCCAGCACCGGGGCCAGCATGCCCAAATACCAGTACCAGCCCACGAAGCCATAGGGAAACCGCCGCCGCCCGATCACCGCCGCGACGCTCGCCAGAATCAACATCGCCGCCGCGGCGGCAATTTGCCACGCGGGTGGCATTTCACGCGGCAGTGGATAGAAGGCCGCCAGGTCGCGCGGATCGAACATCTGCCAGATGTACTTCACGCACGACACCACGGCGCTGCCCGAGCGCACCGGCCACGGCGGCACCTCCTTGGTCTGGGCATGCGTCCCGAGCGTCATGAGCGAGTCGCCGATTGCCAGGGCAACCAGAGGAAGCTTCTCGACCACCAGCCACACCGCTCCCGGCCGCTCGTTGGTCCGGCTCCAGGCCGGCGCGTCGTCGGTCGTGCCGATCCGCGACAGCGGCCAGAAATCCAACAGCAGCAGCACCCCGGGCAAGGTGACGATCATCGGCTTCGCCAGCAGCCCCAAGGCGAACAGTAGCGCCACGAGTGCGTACCGCGCCCCGCTCCTTCCGTGCCGCACGTAGCCCAGGTAGGCGCAAAGCGTGAGCACGAAAAACAGCCCGCTCAGCACGTCCTTCCGCTCCGAGAGCCAGGCCACGCTTTCGACGTGCTGCGGATGCACCGCGAACACCGCGGCCACGAAGGCGCTGGGCCACAGTTCCCCGGTCAGCCGCCACCAGAACAAAAACAGGGCGATCGCGGTCGCCGCGTGCAGCAGCAGGTTGTGCAAACGGTGGCCCCAAACCTCCAGCCCGAACAATTGGCAATCGAGCATGTGCGAGAACACCGTCAGCGGATACCATTCGCCCAGCGGTCCTTTGGTCAGCCCCCACCACAGGCCGTCGGCGGTCAGCCCCGGGGTGACGTGCGGATTGGCGGAGACGAATTTATCGTCGTCGTAGCCGAGAAATCCGTAATCGAGGGTTTGTCCGTAGATCAAACCAACCGCGATCACGAGCAGAATCGACACGCCCCAAGCGTAGAAGGTGTCGCTTCGCTTCGGTGGATGTGGCGATCGTGGCATGCGTCAGATGCAAGGGAGGAGACGAAGTTGATGGGTCGCGCTGCCCGCGCGTGCCCGCTCGTCTCATCTTGACACCGTCGGCTCACGCCTTCAACCGCGGTTGGATGAATCGGCCGGCCAGTCGGCCGTGGCGTGGCGTCGTGCGCTAGGGGGACGATTCTTGGCCGCGCTCCGCGCCCGGCAGTCGATCGAGTTCCGTGCGTGCTCGTGGGTTCTGCGGTTCGAGTTCCAATGCCCGCCGATAGTGCCCGATCGCTTCGGCCGTGCGGTTGACCGTGGCGAGCGCATCGGCCAGGCGGACGTGTGCCGGCACGAAATCAGGATCAAGAGCCAGGGCGGCTTCGTAAGCGGCGATCGCTTCGTCAGGTTTTCCGGCGCGCGCCAGGGCCAAACCCAAATCGGCGCGGACTTCCGCGCTCCGCGGCACCAACTCCACGGCGCGCGCGAGGGGCACTTGGGCTGCGTCCGGTTTGGCGTTCAAGATCAGCAGCCGCCCAATGCTGACGTAACCATCGACTGCTTTGGGATCGATCGCCAGGGCGCGGCGCAGCTCCGCGACCGCTTCATCGGACCGGCCGGCATGGGTCAGCACCGCGGCCAGGTTGACGTGCCAGGCACATGTCTCCGGTTCCAGTTCCAACACCCGGCGATACCCGGCGATTGCCTCGACGTCGCGTCCCTGCTCGGCACACAGGCGAGCCAACTCGGCCTCGGCCTTCGCGTTGTCGCGGGTCACCGCCAGGGCGTGCCGCCACAGGGTTTCGTCATCGTGCCAGAACGCAGTTTGCCGTGCGGCGCATCCCGCCAGCAGCACGAGTGCGATCGCCGCCCCGCCGCCGATCAGCTCGCGCGCCGCCGGCCGGTTTGCTCCCCAGCGCGCCACTCCCCAGGTCACCGCAACCGAAAGACCGATGCTCGGTAGATACATGTAACGGTCGGCCATCGCCAATTCGCCCAGCTTGATCACCCCCAGCACCGGGGCCAGCATCACCAGATACCAACACCATCCCACCAGGCCGTACGGATGCCGCTGGCGGCCGAGCACTGCCGCCGCGGTTAACAGGACGAGCGCCGTGCCCGCCCCGGCCACTTGCGCGGGCGACGGACCCGCCGGCGGCAGCGGATAGAACGCCGCTAGATCGACCGGATAAAAGAACTGCCCGGCGTACCTGGCGAATGCCACCAGCCCGTTCTCGATCCGTGTCGGCCAAGGCAAAACCAGCGAATCGACCGGGGCGTGCGTGCGTACGGTGATCCAGCCATCGGCAGCCGCCAGGGCGACGAGAGGCAATTTTTCCAGCACGAGCCAGCGCAGACTCGCGGCGCCGCGCTCCGCTTCGCCACTTGCCACGCGTCCGAGCGGCCAATAATCGAGCAAGAGCAGCACGGCCGGCAGCGTGACGATCATTGGCTTCGACATCAGCCCCAGGGCGAACAGCACCAGCACCAGCAGATAGCGCCACGCCGACTGGCCGCGGCGCACGTACCCGAGATACGCTCCCAACGTGAGCACGAAAAACAGTCCGCTCAGCACGTCCTTCCGCTCGGCGACCCAGGCCACGCTTTCGACATGCTGTGGATGCACCGCGAAGACCCCGGCCACGAAAGCGCTGGGCCACAGCTCGCCGGTGTATCGCCACCACACGAGAAACAGCGCGATCGACGTGGCGGCATGCACCAGCACGCTCGTTAGATGGTGCCCCCAGGCCTCGAGCCCGAAGAGCTGGCAGTCGAGCATGTGCGACAGCGGGGCCAGCGGATACCACTCCCCCAGCGGCCCCTCGGCAAACGCCCAGCGAACCCCCTCGCCGGTCAGCCCCGCCGTGACGTGCGGATTGTTGTAAACGAACGTGTCGTCGTCGAACTCCAGGAATCCGAATCCGAGCGTCTGAGCGTAAATCGCTCCGATCGCCAGCAGCATGAGTGCGCACACGATCCAGGCGTAGAACCGTCCGGTTCGATGGTGTCGGTCTTGCGGTTCAGTCATGCGCGTGGAGGAGAGCGTGCGGCCGGTCGAGTCGTCGCTTCCATCTTGGCACCGCCGGCCGCGCTCGGCAACCGAAGACGGCGGCCGGCCGGAGTTTACGCCGGCGCCGCGGCTTCCGACCGGGCGTTCAATTCTGCCGGCCTGGTAAAGCTTGCCGACCGGCCGCCGCCCGACTGGGGGAAACGTCGGCAAACGTCCGATGTTTTTCGTAGCGGCGCCCGCGCTCTCGTGCGTGCGTCGTTCTCGACAATCCGGCTTTTTGGCTCGCCTCCGCTCGGCGTGAGAAACGCGTCATGCTCAAAATCTCGCACCCCGGCTCGTCGCCCAAGGTTCGCGCCACGCTTTACGTTTCGGCCGAGGTGCTGGAAGAAGCCCGCGACACGGCCGCCTACCTGGCCGGCCATCCCTTGCGGCTCACGCTCACCGAGCTGGTGGACAATGCGTTGCGGGCGGAACTCAAACGTTTGCGCGACCAGCATCATGCCGGTCAGCGATTTCCCCAGCGTGCGGCCCAGCTCAAGGGCGGTCGACCGATCGCCGCATGAAGATGTCCAAAACTCCTGCGGATGCTCAAGCCAAGGCGGGCGAACAAGCACAACTGCGTCGCGAACTGCTGCGGCTGATCGTGAAGAACGAAGCCCGCCGGCAAGGTCAAAACAAAGCTGCCACTTCGTGAAGCGCCTCTCGGCCTCCATCATCGTCGCCCTCTCGCTGTGCGCTCCGGCCGCGGCCCAGTGGCCCGCCGCGCCGCAGTGGCCCAGCGCGCCCCAATGGTTTGGCGGCACGCAGTCCGAAAACTCCCCCGTCGTCGCGGCCCGTCAATCCTCGATCGTGCGGATCATCGCCCCCGGTGCCGACAGCGTTTCCTACGGCTCGGGCTCGCTCGTGCTGAAGACGCAGAAGCACGGACTGGTCGTCACCAACTGGCACGTCGTCAACGAAGCGACCGGGCAGATCACCGTCGCCTTTCCCGACGGCTTCACCTCGGCCGGCACCATCGTCAAGGTCGATCGCGATTGGGACCTGGCGGCGATCGCCATCTGGCGCCCGAACGCCGAACCGGTGCCGCTGGCCACGCAAGCTCCTCAGCCAGGCGAAACGCTGACCATCGCCGGCTACGGGCCGGGTAATTTCCGCGCCGTCAGCGGACGCTGCACGCAGTACGTCGCTCCCGGCACCACCTTTCCCTACGAAATGGTCGAGCTGGCCACCACGGCCCGGCAGGGGGATTCGGGCGGACCGATCCTCAACAGTCGCGGCGAGCTGGCTGGCGTGCTGTTTGGCGAAGGGGGCGGCCGCACCGCCGGCAGCTACTGCGGACGCGTGCAATGGTTTTTGTCGGGTCTCGCCCCGCCCGATGCGGCAGGCGGATCTGGCGCCATGATCGCCGCCGCGCCACAAGGCGCGGGCAATCCCCGCGCTGCTGGGCCGCCAGTGAATCCCTATGCCGCTCCCGCTCAGCGCGGAGCGCGTGTCGGCGCGCTGGCGTCGCTCGGCACGGCGCCCCCCGCAATGCCGACGAACACGGCCCCCATGCCGCCCGCCGCCTTGGCTCCCACGCCGCCGCGTCCACAAGCCGCCAGTAGCACTCTCGCCAGCACCGAAGTCGTGCGCGACGACGTGGTCTGGGACAACGACGGCTGGCAAAGCGCCGCGCCGCCTGGGCTGGCCGATCCCGAGCGCGATCTTCCCCTGCCGCGCAGCCGGCCGGCGAACTCCGAGGGCGAAATGGCCGCGGTGCCGCGCGTGCGAGGCATTCCCGACGCCGCCGCCTTCGGACCGGCCGCCGTCGCCCAGCCGCCGGCCGAGCGACAAACAGCTCTCGAAGAACCGAGCGACGAGCCCACCAGCCGGGAAATCTGCTGGAGCGACATCGCAGGCCACACGCTCGGCGAGCAAGTCAAAACCGTGCTGGCCACCATCGGCGGCCTGGCCGTCATGATGCAAGCCATCGGCTGGTTCTCAAGCGGCCCCAAGCCCACGAAGAAAAAGCGGGAAGCAGAGGACGACGAGGAAGAAGACGACGATTGAGGTCGTCGGCGTCAACTTTGCTGCGTCACCGTTCGTTCACGGCCCGCGGGCCGAACGATTTGCGCGCTGAAGAACCTCGCACGCGCCTTGAAGGGACCCCGGTCCCAAGGGGCGTCGAACGCCTCTACGTCGGCCGCAAAACCCTGCGAGCAGTCCGGCTGCCCTCCCGATGATTGATGTTGACGGCTACCCGCTATTGCGTCGCGCCCCAACTCGAACTCGCATGTCGATCGCTCCATCGTCCATCGCTGCGTCTTGACGATCGAGCCGGTCTCGGATAGATTTCTGTTGCCGTAACCAACGGTTCTTCGCCGGGTCGAACGTTGACCCTGCGAATTCGTAGTTAGATGACGAATTCTGCTCTGGCGACCTGAGAACAATTCTCAAGTTCTCCTGGGCTCCCGCATGCCCGCATTACGCGGAGAAGGTAGATGCTATGCCTGCACACCGTTTTCCTGAGTTCTATGAACAGTATTTCCACCACGCGGAGACGCTGCAAATGGGTATCGAAGACAAGAATAAGGAACTAAACGCAGTAGTCTCGGCTCGACTCAAGAAACTTCAGGGTGCAATTGAAGAATATGAGGCGTCCCTGAGGAAGCTGATGATTCCTCGTGATGTGTGGCACACGTACCGCTCCCAAGACCATGAGGATGACCACGGTCAGTGCTGCGGGAGCACTGAATATATGATCGGCATGAGTAAAGTTGGCGGAAACTGGCGTCTCTGTCACGGCGTCAGTGAGCAATGGGGGCCAGGGTATTTCGAGTCGAAACCATTAGTCGATACGCCGATACCATTCCGGCTCGAGGGAATAAAGCATCTGGAAGAACTGCGGCACGAGATTGTCGAGAAGAAGAAGGAATTGATTCCCGAAATTGAAGATGCGATTGAAGGAATTCAAGCTGCTCTCGAAAATCCCAAGACGTGGAATGAGGTTACCAGGAAAAAAGGTCACTTTGCTCGGCCGAGAGGAATTGCCATGTTAGCCGCCGACGTAATCCATGCGATTATCAACGACGAATCGGACACCATCAAGGTCTGGTCGAATCCCGACATGCCACTGGAACGGAAGGAAGGCGAGCCACATTTTCGCCCCAACTTCGTCTCTGTTCGTGTTCACGATTTGGACGGGCTATTTGCGCTCCAGCTTCACGTCAGGCAAATGCGTGGGCCTGAAGGAATGATGACACGGGAGGAGCGGCGACATCAACTCGTCCAGATGGCCAAGGCGCGTCCGGACGAATTTCGCAAAATTGCTAAGAAGCGACTGGGGTTCATGACGGACGAACCGCTCTCGGACCCGCTGATCGAACGAGCGGCCAACCAAATCTCCCACGAAGAAGTCGCTTGGG
>DATJTR010000629.1:0-4835 GCA_035503215.1 Pirellulales bacterium | reverse complement strand
CCGTCAGAAGAACCACTAATTCCATGTGTCACCTCGCTCGCCCGGGATGTCTTTCGGCGTGAAAAAAGCCCGCTCTCCGGCATGAGCAAGTGATCTAAATGCCGGCCGGGATCGATCGCTGCGGGGCCGTGATCCGGGCAGCCGCGCCGTTCCCTAAAGCCCTAGGCGTAGCGCCGGGGGAGATATCACGCGGTGGCGAAAAGAAATGGCGAAACTTCTGACCGTCCCGTAATTACGGGAACAGCACCTGCCAGAACAGCCGGGCCACGACCACGTAGGCGTTGCCCCACGAGTCGCTGCGGAAAAATTGCACCGGGCTGGCCGGATCGCCGATGAACGGCCGCAGCACCCAACCCATCTGGATGCCGACGAAGGCGTACACCACTAACCACCCCCTCAGCATCCAGCGATGGTTCGGGTTCTTCGCCAGCAGCGGCTGGTAATGTGCCCGCAAGATCACCTGGGCCGCGAAGCTGGCCACGGCGAACATCACGGCGTTGAAGAAAATCGCCGCCGGGTAAAGTTCGCACGAGGCATACCAGAACAGCGTGAAGGGGGCCAGCGACGCCAGAATCACCGCCAACCCGGCCTGAGTGGCCAGCAGCGCCCGCACCGCCTGGCCGAAATCGCTGCGCAGCCCGGCCAGCGAATTGAGCACGAAGAAACTCGGCAAGCTCAGGCCGAACGTGACCAAGAGCAACAGCGGCACCTTGATCGCCGCATACAGCATCTGCAATGCCGGCGGGCCCCACCAACCGCCATAGCTGCCCATCAGCGCGCCATACAACATGCCGAACGCGGCAATCAAACCGGCGAGTCCGGTCAGTTCGCTCGTCGATCCGCGCACGGCGAACCCTCGCCGCCGCAGCACGTCATCGGCACGCATCAACAAGCCGGTCATCGAGCACGCTCGCCACGTCTTAGAAAAACAAATGCCGCAGCGCCTGGAATACCGCCTCGAAGAAATTCGATTCCCGCGGCCGTAGCCATTGGAACTTGTCGTGCGGCGAGCCGATGAAGGGGCGCAGCACCCAGCTCATCTGGGCCCCGACCAGTCCGAACACGATCATCCACAGGTCGAACACCAGCCGCGTCTGCTGCCCAGGCGGTTCCCCCTCGATCGCATCGAGCGGCCCGCGTTCTTCGTCCGCCATAGTTTCCACCGGAGGCGCGCCCGAAGCTCCGGGTGGCACGCCCAGAATGGGCGTGGTCCCCCCCTCAACCGGCGCCACCCCCGAATCCACGCCCGACGCGCCGGGCAGGGGCGGCGGCCCTTCCTCCCCCGCCGCTACGGCCGGCTGAGCGGTTTCTGTCACCAGATCATCCCGCCCGGCCGGCGTTTCGCCCGCCTCGGGAGCAAGCTGGGTCGGCAGACGTCGATCAAATCTTGGCGGCTCATAGCGCGGGGCGATGTTCAAACGGTGCAGCGTCTGCAGCAAAAACGACATCCCGAGCACGCCCGACACGGCGAAGATCAACACGTTCAATAGCACCATGAAGGGATAGCTCGTCGTGCTGACGGCAAAGAAAGCCACGATTGGCCCCAGCGACGCCAGCACCGCCAGGTTCACCCCCAGCGACGCCACGAACAGCCGTACCAAAAGGGCCACGGTCAGCCGCGAGCCGACCAGGGCGTTGAACACGTAGAGCGAGGGCAGCGTCACCAGCAGCGTGAGCAGAAACAAAGCCGGCACCTTGATGGCGCTCGACAACAATTGCCAGTGGTATCCGGCCGTGATCTCGGCAAACACTGCCATGCACAGCCCATAGATCGCCCCCAAGAGCACCAGCACGAAGGTGATCCCGCCGAGCGGAATGCGCAGCGTGCCCTCCTTCAAATCGGCCACCCGCGTGGCCTCGCCGCGCAAGATGCGGTCGAGTTCGACCAGCCAGGTCCACAGTTTCTGCATGCTTGCCGCCTCCCGAAACGACCGTGCCGGGCCCGGCCCCCAAGAGCGGCCAGGCGCGATTCGAAAATGGAGTTTCTCCGCCGCGAGGACGTGCTGCCGCGGCGAAAACGATTCTCTACCCGACGAGAACACGATTTTACCACGGCCGGCCGCATTCAGTCGACCAAATCGGTCGAACTTGCGTCCGCCGCAACGCTTTCCAGCGGCGGATCGCCGAGCTGCCAGAGAGTGGCGGCGCTCGGGTGCACGTCCGGCGGCAGGCTTTCGGCCACTTCTCTGGGCAGGCGCAAATTCAATCGGCCCGGCTTGGCTGAGAACAGATGGACCACTCCGCCCAGATGGCCCAAAAAGATGATGGCGGCAATCGCCCCCGGGGATACTCGCGTCCGATGGCTGGAATTCGTCCCCAGCGCCGTCCCTGCGGACTCGCGCACGGCGTATCCCTTTCCCTCGGGAAAGCTTGCGCAAGCGCCGACTTCGAACGGCAATTCCTTTCCTTGCACCTCTTTCGGCAACGCCAAGGGACACAGGGCGACCCCAAACGCCCCGCCACCACACTCAATGTTCAGCACCACAGGGGGCGCCGGCGGGCGAACCATCCAAAAGCCGCGTGCCGGCCGCAGTGCAATCCGTGCCTCGCAGTCCCCGGCCCACCGGTTTTGAAAATGGACCACCAGATGGCACACGCCGTCGTGCACCCGCGGGCGCACGACAAAACAGAATCCATCCCGATTGAAGTAGGGCTGCGACACGTGACGCAGATAGTCCGGCGCCGGCGAAACGCCCTCGGGAATCGCGCTGCGGCCCACATAGTACGACAAGAACACGCCGAGCGACGCGGCGGCGACCACAGGATAGACCACCCTCAGCAATTCCTCCTCCGGTCGAGGCCGCTCCTTCAACCAAACGGCGATGCCAGCGATTGCCGCCGCAAGAAAGACGACCACGCAAATTGCTTTGATGACGTTCACCATTGTGATCGCCCGCGTCCCTCCCGCGCCGCCGCGGCGGCGACAGTCGTTGCTCGAAATCGATTCTTGCGATTCTCGGCCAGCTTTCCCAACCAGTTGGCCGGAAGATCTGCCGCGAAACCGGGCGGCAAGCGAACGCTGCTTCGGTTGCAGGGTATCTCGCTAATGGCACTAGCTTAAAGGATGCGAGTTTAATGACATCCGCAGATTTCACAGATTACGCAGATAAAGAGACGAACGCTGTGGCTGCCTAACCGCAATCTGTGGAAGCTGCGAAATCTGTGGATTGCAAAATTCCGGCGCGCCAGCCGTTGGCCCCCGAAAGCTATTTGAGTCCGCGGCGGCAAATGGGCCGAAGGGCGACCAACGGAAGCCCTGAAAACAGGGCGTTTGAGGTTGTGCAACGAGCCCATTTCCAACCTAGCTATCAATAAGTGCCATTCGGGTATCTCGCTCATGGCTACCACGCCCTATGGGAATCGCTCTTTTTTGCCTCCCGCATTCTCACTAACATTCGCCGACTCTGCCACCATTCCCAGCCAATCTCGGAGGGCATGCCATGAACCGAATCATCTTCGGCGTCGTTGGAACCGCGTTTCTCGCCACCGTCGCCGCGATTGCTGTCGCCCGGGTCTCGCATGCCGAACCGGCAACCAGCCCCGCCGACCCGGGAGTTTATACGGTGATTTACAACGTCGCCGATCTGCCGGTGTGGTGCGTGGCAGCCAAAGAGCCCCAGTTCGATCCCTCGGTGGTGATGGCGCTGCTGGAAGCCTCGGTTGCGCCGGAGTCGTGGGATCCCGGCCCGGGCAGCATTTGCGCATCGGCCGAACACAAGTCGATCGTCGTCAGCCAGAACCGTGCGAACCACGAGAAAGTCGTGGACGTGCTCCGGTCATTGCGCGCGGCCCAAGCACCAGCCAGGCAGCCGGCCGCCAAGGCGACGCCCGACGTGACCGGCCGCTGATCGCTCCGCTCCCCGACAATACTGGGCCGCTGATCGCGCTGGGCCGCTGATCCCGGCGGCACCGCTTGCCCAGCCCTGCCGACCGGCCTAGGGCCGAGCACCACCGCGATTTTCCAGTGCGCGGCGCTGGTTGAACTCGCGTCGCGCTCGGGTCAAAATGAAGACGCGTCCCTGCAGGGCAATGGCTGTCCGGTCCCGTCTCCTCTGGCGTCAGGTATGGCGTCGCGCATGTCACGATCGGCAGTCGGATTCTTGACCGGGGTGGGTTATTGCCTGGCGGCGAACGTGCTGATGTTCGTCGCCTTCTTGCGGATCGATTCGCCGACTCTGTGCGTCGTCATCTGGTGGATGGTCAATTTTCCCTCGGTGCCGTTTCTGACGGTGCTCGGCCGATTGATTCCCGCGCCAGTCGAAGGCGCGTCGGATCATGCCTGGGAATACCAGATGTGGGCCGCCGGCGCCCTGTGCGCCTCGTGCATCTGGGGACTGTTCGGCATGCTCGTGGCCCGGCTCATGCAGCGCCGCAGCGATCCTAGCATCGCCGCCCGCGCGGAATGACAACCGCTCGGGCACCGTAGCGCGCCGTGGTACCCGCCGCGCGCAGAGCGGCTCGCCGCAATCCCATTTTTCGGTTGCTGGCCCCGCCCTTGTCACCCCCACGCTTTTTGGTAACTTGGGGGACTCGGCTCACAGTGGCGAGCCGAAAGTATGGCGGCGTAGCTCAGTCGGTTAGAGCAGCGGCTTCATAAGCCGCGTGTCACAGGTTCGAATCCTGTCGCCGCTAGTTGAAAGGCCGCAGGCTGCAGGCTGCAGACTACAGTACGAGGGAACTGCTTTGACCTCCTTTCCTGTAGCCTAAAGCCGAATGGCACTAACTTAAGGAACGCATTAGACGCAGGGCTAGCTCTCCGCCGGCCTAAATATCACTACCGCGAGCGCGAGCGGCGCACCGCGTTGACTACGCACCAGACTGCCATGCCCAGCGCC
>DATJTR010000628.1:0-4417 GCA_035503215.1 Pirellulales bacterium | reverse complement strand
TCTCGACCCAAGGCGTTGTACCGAAGCCGCTGCGAACCGAAGGTCTGTGACGAATGAATGGGTGGCCAAAACAGGGCCGGCAAAGTCTACTCGGTTTGCCCGCTCGGCGGCGGCGGGCCGTTGCCCGCGCGCTCCGCTGATTCTGGTTTGGCCTGGGAAACGGTCTCGCTAGCGACTGGTTCGACTGTGGCTCTTTCGACTGTGGCTCTTTCGGCTGTGGCTGTTTCGACTATGGCTGTGGGGATTGTGCTGTTTTCGGTCGTGCCGCCCGCGGCAGTGAGTTTTTCGAGCGCGGCTTTTTCGGCCGCCGCAGCCTGCCCCTCGACGGGGGTTTCCGCAGCGTCAACCTTGGCCTGAGCCGCAGCCTCGACCTCTTGCTTTAGCGGCTCGGCCAGCACAGCCTTTATTGTTCGGTATTCCTCGTCGCTGAGCCCACCCTGGAAATGCATTTGACGAAAATTCGAGAGATGCTCGTTCGCGCCGTCGGTCTGCGCGGTCAGCTCCCCCCGAACTTTGCCGATGAGGTAAACTCCGATGGCGATGAGTGACGCCAGCCCCGCCAGACTGAGCACTATCGACGCCGTGGGAGTGGCAAGAAACTCGACCATGACCGCATTCGGGCGGCCGACCGGTTTGCCGACCACCCCCGTCCCCAATTCCCCCGCGCCGCCACAGTCGTTCACCGCTCGTATTATTACGAGCCCGCACAGCCGCGTCCAGGATTTGCCGCCAAAACGGCCTTGGGCCGGCCATGGCGAGCCTGGGCCAGGGGCCGGTGGCGAGCGGTAAACCCAATCGCCGCCGTGCCAGCACCGGGGGGCGGCGTGTGCCAGGGCGAATGTGCAAAACTCGTCGGTTCGTCCACCCGAACTGGACAAGTTTTCCACAACTGCCCCGGCGGCAGAGTCGATTGGGCAGACGCGGCGGCTGGGGAGACGCCGCGACCGGCGAGATACGCCGACTGGAAGGAGCCGGCCTGGCCGGAAGCGGCGCTACTTGTGCGCCACCGGATCGTAGGCGAAGTCGGCCGTCGAATCGTGCTCGTAGAAGTGGCGGCCGATCTGGTCGGCCAGCACTTGCAGGAATTGGCTGCGGAAGTCGATGAGCGATTTTTCCGAGGCCGGGATCGGCGCGTTGGGCGGATAGAGCTGCTGCGGGAGCGTCTTCTGATAGACCGGCCGCTTGCCGTGCGACATGTCGTACACGGCCAGGTCGATGCTGGCCTTACCTTGGTACAACGTCTGACCTTGCAGCAGGCTGAACTGATCGAGATCGATGCCGACGACCATTTCGGCCTGCAGGGCTTTGCCGATCTCGGTGTATTCTTCCCAATTGTTTTCGTCTTCCCACTTCTCGACTTCGCTCTGGTCGATGACCTGGATCTTCGACACGTGCTGCCTGAGCAGATCGCCGACGCGCGAAGCCAGGTCGCTGGCCACGCTCGAGCTTTGATACTGCAGCGAGGCCACCGGCCGGCAAATGATTGCCACCCGTTTGCCCTTCAGTCCGTCGTATTCGGCGGGGGTCGAAATGCCTTTGATCAAATAGGCGACGAACGGCAGGACCGAGCAGCCGGTCACGCCGGCCACGAGCGTCGCGGCCAACAGACCGAGACAAGCCCTGCGCGAATGTCTTGCGAAGCGATCCATCGCTTGATTCCTTCGCCTGATTCCTTCTCATCGCTCGCCGCGCGGTGGCCGCGGGCGGCTCTTCCACCGAGGCGACGCTCTCCTACTAGCCCGAAGCGCAAGCGAGGGACTTGAGGCCCCGATCCCTCGCTTGCGCTTCGGGTTAGTTTGCGCGCTGCGCTGCCGTCCTGGCAGGCGCCGGCCCCGAATCGGGTGGGGAGCATAGCGAGCAGTGGAAATGCCGGCAAGGGCGGTTTGGGCCATCGGCGATCGAGCAGGCGCGGGAAAACGTCGCCCGGCAGGCAGCGCATCGACAGCGGCGGCCGCTAGCGGGCGCCGGCGGCGGGGGCGGCGGACGCTTGCGCGGCCGCGGAGTAGCGCTGGACTTCGGCCTCGCTGAGCGAAACCCGGCGAATCGCGCTGGCCCGGCCGGTCGCCGGATCGACGTCGACCAGCGTGCCCGACAGGCGAACATCGCCACTGGCAACTTCGAAATGCGTGGGATTGAAGGTGAGAGTCGTCTCGCTCACGCGGTCGATGCGGCGCCCCAGGATGCTCTCGTGCGGGCCGGTCATGCCAACGTCGCACTGAAAGGCGGTGCCACCGGGAAAGATTTGCTCGTCGGCGGTGGCGACGTGCGTGTGAGTGCCCAGCACGGCACTCGCCCGGCCGTCGAGATGGCGGCCCATCAATTGCATGTCGCTGGTCGCCTCGGCATGAAAATCGACGACGATCACTTTCACTTCCGCAGGCAGTTCGGCCAGCACGCGGTCGACGGCCGTCCAAGGGCAATCGACCGGCCGCATGAAGACGCGGCCGAGCAGGCTGATCACGGCCACGGGCACGCCGCCGCGCGAGGTGACCACGGTCCAAGGTTTGCCTGGCGCAGTGGAGGGAAAATTGGCCGGCTTGACGATGTCGCGGCGCGATTCGAGGGTGGGGATGATTTCGCCGCGGCGATAGATATGGTCGCCCAGCGTGACGCAATCGACGCCGGCAGCGATCAGCTCGGCATGGTTGGCGGGAGTGATGCCGGAACCGGCCGCGGCGTTTTCGCCGTTGGCCACGACAAAGTCGATTCCCTCGCGGGCCACCAGGCCGGCCAGCCCGCGGACGACGATCTGCCGCCCCGGTTTGCCGACGATGTCGCCGATCAGCAGGATTCGCACCGGGCGGATTCCTTTGCAATGCGGGCAGCCAGATTCATCGTCGCCCCCGCCTCGGGCAACGCCATGAGTATGCCGCTCGGCCCGCGGCCTATTTGGCTAGTTCGGTCACACGGGTTTCGCGGAGCACGGTCACTTTTATTTCGCCGGGGTATTTTAGCTGTTCTTCGAACGCCCGGGCGATATCGTAGGCGATTTTCGCGGCCGAGGCATCGGTCGTGGCCTTGGCGTTGGCGATGACTCGCAATTCGCGGCCGGCCTGAATGGCGAACGCCTGCTCGACCCCCTCGAAGCCATTGGCGATCGATTCCAGTTCTTCCATGCGTTTGATGTAGCGTTCCAGCGTTTCGCGGCGTGCGCCGGGGCGTGAGGCGCTGCAGGCATCGGCCGTGGCAACGAGCACGGTGTAGGGATGGTCGACGCGGATGTCGTCGTGATGGCCGAGGGCGGCGTGGACCACCTCCGGCCCTTCGCCGTAACGTTTCAACAGATCGGCGCCGATCTTGGGGTGCCCGCCTTCGGCTTCGTGGTCGGCGGCCTTGCCGATGTCGTGCAACAGCCCGCAGCGGCGGGCGAGCGCACCGTCGAGCCCCATTTCCTCGGCCAGCATGCCGGTAAGAAAGGCGACTTCGATCGAATGGCGGAGCACGTTCTGGCTGTAGCTGGTGCGGAATCGCAGCCGGCCGAGCAGGTTGATCGTCTTGGCGTGCAAATTCGGCACGTCGGCTTCCTGGGCCGCCTCTTCGCCGTACTTCTGGATGTGCTGCTCCATCTCGGTCTGCGTTTCGGCCACCAGCTCTTCGATCCGCGTGGGATGAATTCGGCCGTCGGCGATCAGCTTGTTGAGGGCCAGGCGGGCCACCTCGCGGCGCACCGGGTCGAAGCCGGTAACGATCACCACGCCGGGAGTGTCGTCGATGATCACATCGATGCCGGTCGCCTTTTCGAAGGCCCGGATGTTCCGTCCTTCACGGCCGATGATTCGCCCTTTCATTTCGTCGCTGGGAATGTCGACGGTGCTGGTGGTGGTTTCGGCCGTATGGGCGGCGGCGTAGCGCTGGATGCTGGTCAGCAGGACCTCACGGGCCTTGGCGTCGCAGATTTCGGCCAGCTTCTTTTCGTGCCGCAGCACGAGGGCCCCCTGCTCATGCTGCAAGTCGGCCTCGAGCTGGTCGAGCAGGCGCCGGGTGGCTTCCTCGCGCGACAGGCCGCTGAGTTTGTGGAGCGTTTGGCGCTGGGCATCGATTTGCTGGGCGAGCTCGTCGTTGCGACGATTGGTCTCGTCGATCTTTTCGGCCAGCTTGCGCTGATTGCCTTCGACCATGCGTTCCTGGCGGCGGAGTCCCTCGGCCTGCTGGTCGAGGGTGTCCTGGCGTTTGTCGAGCAGGCGTTCGCGTTCGTGCAGTTCCTGGCGCAGCTTGGCCTGCTCGCGTTCGCCTTCGGCCTGCTGTTGGATGGCCCGCTCTTTGATGCTGAGCTCGGCCTCTTTGACGTGGCTGGCGCTTTCACGCTGGGCCCGGGCAACGATTTCGCGGGCTTCGGATTCGGCGTCGCGGCGGCGCAAGCGGTCGAGAAACTTGACCGCGATGATGGCCAACAGCCCGGCGGCGGCGGCCACGATGA
>DATJTR010000627.1:0-3825 GCA_035503215.1 Pirellulales bacterium | reverse complement strand
CGCCGCAATGCATCAACAATTCTGATGCAATCGCTAAGCCAAATAGCGCCAGATCTTCTCCGGTTTCAGCGAAACCGGCGCAGATGACACCCGGGCAGATGCCCGGCTTGGATAAGGCCGGTAAACGGCAGGCCATCGATCAGCCGAGCGGTGGGCGCAGGCGACGCTTCTCTTCAGCCGCGGCCTGCCGAAAGTATTTCGGGCTGAGCCCAAACAGTTCGTCCCGCCGGCCGGCTAAAAACTGCTCGTAAGCGAGTTGCCCAACCATTGCGGCCATGGGGAACCAGAACTCGCGGGCAATAACGACCACTTCGGTTGGAATTTCGTCTGCCACCTGCTCAAGTCCTGGCCCGCTGACGGCCTGATGTGCCGCCAGCTGAGCCAACCAGGCACTCCGCCCCACGATCCGCACTTCGCCGCTTGGCATCCAACGATTGGCGTGCGAGAGCAAAAAGCTGGCGGCGAACAATTCGCCCCGCTGGGCGTCGAGCACCGCCCAAAGCACGCTCGGTAATGCGGTCGCCGGCCCCGCAACCACGGCTGGCAAGGGTGTTTGCCGGGCAACGACCTCCAAGGTATTCACCCCCATCACCTGGCTGTCCGCCGCATAGGCCAGCGCCTTGGCCGTCGTGATTCCGATCCGCAGCCCAGTGAATGAGCCTGGTCCCTCCGTGACGGCGATCAGGTCGACGCCGCCTAGCGACCAGCCCGCTTCCGCAAATACTGACTGAATCGTCGGTGCAAGCGATTGAGCACTGCGACTGTCACGAGGAAGCATCTGCTGGCGGACCAATTCCGCGTCTTCGACCAGCGCTATCGAACCGCGCAGGCCGCTCGTTTCGAGTGCCAAAATCCTCATGGAAACCCTGTCGTCCGAAATCGTTGCTCAAAGCGGCTCAGTCGCCGCGCTTGGTCCAGCGGAAGCGGCTGGCCTTACGACCGCGCGCTCCGGCTTGCACAGCCGCCGTGGGCAGACACTAACCTGCGATGTTACAAGAGTTTGCCGAGCCTGCGCTCGCCGACGGCACGACTTGACCCCTGCGTGGGCGATTCGTAGACTCTAAACGGTGAATGCGTCGGGCGGGAGGCCGCTGCATCTTCGGGTGAAGGATCCTCACACCTTCGGATGGTCGATGCACCTCTCGGCGAGTGGTCGTGACATCTCCGGGTGGAGGGGCACCGGCTCGCGAGAAGCATCCTGTCTTCGCCGCCAGCATGCTCGGTGGGGCGGCTTCCGATCGTGCCCCGCTGGCGCGCGGCTCACCAGCAGCGCGTCGGACATTCAAGCGGGCGAGTCTTTGCGGCCACGGTTCTTTTGAGCAGCCCACGGTTGAAGCGGCGTGAAGCGTGAAGCGAGCACTGATCAGCGACATTCATAGTAACCTCGAAGCGCTTGAAGCGGTATTGGCCGACATCAAGCAGCAGGGGATTCGCCAAATCTATTGTCTCGGCGACATCATCGGCTACGGTCCGAACCCCCGCGAGTGCATCGATCTCGTCATCCCTTGCGACGTGTGCCTGCTGGGCAATCACGACCAGGGTGCGCTGTTCGACCCCGAGGGCTTCAACACCGGGGCGGAGCGGGCGATTTTCTGGACCCGTGATCAATTGGAAACCGGCCGTGGCAACCCCGACGACAACGCCCGCCGCTGGGAGTTTCTCGGCGAGCTGCCACGCAATCGCCGCGAGAACGGCTTTCTCTTCGTGCATGGCTCGGCGCGCAATCCGCTCAACGAGTACGTCTTTCCAGAAGACATTTACAATCAGCGGAAGATGGAAAAAATCTTCAGCTTGATCGAAAACCATTGCTTCCAAGGACACACCCACGTCCCCGGCGTCTTCACGCAAAGCCTGAATTTTCTCAGTCCGGAGGAAGTCGGCTACGAGTACCGCTTGGGGGACGAGCGGACGATGGTCAACGTCGGCTCGGTCGGCCAGCCCCGCGACGGCGATCCGCGCGCCTGCTACGTCGTTCTCGACGACGGGACCGACGGCACCAGCGAAACCGGCGAATTGCGGCACCCCTGCACGGTGCGCTTCCGTCGCATCGAATATCCCTTTGATAAGACGATCCAGAAGATCTACGACATTCCGGAGCTCGACAACTTTCTGGGCGACCGGCTGCGCGAAGGAAGGTAGCTGCGAGGGGCCCCCCAGGTTGGTTTTTTCGCGTCCGGGCGCGGCCGGCGGCGCCTGCGATATCGGGGTTCTGGCCATTGCCGAACCCACCCACTTGGCATTGCAAGAACCTGCCCTGACCGGACAATAGAGCGTGATGGATTGACGCCGGCCAAAAGGCCACCGGTCTTCACCATCGCGAGCGCTCGGCGGCAACAGTCTTGCCTCGATTCGACCCGCGATCATGCCATCGCGCACAGGCCCAGACCCCGCGGCGATCGAATCCTCTGAGAGGCAATAATCTGGCCGCGCGGCGCGGACCGGGTGCTGGGGCGCGGCGGCGGGTTTTCAACTGACAGATGTGTCGAGTCAGCTCGACTTAACCGGTGCGCTCCAAGCGTGCACCCAGGCGACCGAGGTAGGGTCCGTGGAACGACGTTACGTAATCTTCATCATCCTGGCTTTCTTGATGTTGGTGACCAACAAGTTGGTCGTCGACATGTTCAGCCCCCGGCGACCGGAGGTCGCCCTAGACAAGGCCGGCAAGGCCGCTGAAGAGCCCGCCGTGCCGACGGCCGAAGGCGAACAAGCGCCCGCCGGAGACGCCGCCGCCGACAAGACGACCGCGGAGAAGCCGGACGATGCCGCCAAGCCGGACGACGAAGCGGGTACAAAGCCCGACGCCGAAACTGCCGAAACGCCACAAGCTGAAGAGAAAATCGCCGTCCAGCGCATCTCGCTCGGCTCGTACGCCGTCGACTCCGGCTATCGCCTGCTGGTCACCTTGAACAACCAAGGCGCCGCCGTCGAGCGGGTCGAGCTGACCAGCCCGCAATACCGCGACTTGGAAGACCGCAGCGGCTATCTCGGCCACCTTGCCCCGACCGACGGGCCGAAAGGGGGCTGCCAGCTTCAAGTCGTTGGCCGCGGCACGCCGGCCGATCTGGCCGGGCTCAAGCCCGGCGACACGATCACCCGTTTCAATTCCGCGCCGATCGACAGCGCCGCGGACTTCGTCACCGCCCTGGCCGCCACTCAGGCCGAGCAGACGGCAAAGCTCTCTGTCGAGCGCGACGGCCAGGAGCTGTCGCTCGAAGCCAAGCTCGATCGCCGGCCGCTGGAAATCATTCGTCCCGAACTCGACAGTAAGCCGCAGGAAATCGCGGAGAAGGAGCACGATCCGCTGTCGTTGCTCCTTACCCTCTCTCAGGCCGGGGGCGAGCGGCTGAAGATCGACGAAGACGCGGAGCTGGAAGGGGTGCGATTGCGCGACGAAACTTGGCAAGTCGTCGAGAGCGACGAGGATCACGTCACGTTTCGCCGCCAGCTTCCGGCGCTCAAGCTGGAAGTGACCAAGCGATATCGCCTGGCCAAGGCTGCCGGCGGCGCCGAATCGCCCGACGCGCCGGAATATCACCTCTTCCTCGACGTCGAGTTGCACAACCAGGGCGCCGAAAAGCAGCGGCTGGCCTATCGCCTGGAAGGCCCCACCGGCTTGCCGCTGGAAGGGGCCTGGTACGCCACCAAGATCAGCCGCACCTGGGGCGGCGCCGGCATGCGCGACGTGATCGCGCGTTTCGCCGGCAACGAACCGTATCAAGTGTCATGTCCCGAGATTGCGGACAATACGAAGGTCAAAACGTGGATCGAAAGCGACGCCCCGCTCGATTATCTGGCGGTCGATGCGCAGTATTTCGCCGCGGCTCT
>DATJTR010000626.1:0-4297 GCA_035503215.1 Pirellulales bacterium | reverse complement strand
CTCCTCGAGGTCCACGAGATCGACGCCCACTTCCGTTTGCTCGTTGGTCCCTAATGCCGCGATGGCGCCTCGACCCGTGTGAGCGATGGACAATGACGCAGCGACGGGTTGACCGGCGATCGACACGCGCGGCCGGCTTCCACGCCCCTCGGCGTCGCGGCTCAAAATCTCGATTTCAGTCGCCGTACCGGCCCTGCGCGCCCCGAGCAGCAATTGCTTGGCGGCCCAGCGACCAGACAGCCACGCTCGGCGCCGGCCCGGGTCGGACAACAGCGCGAACTCGGCCCGCTCGCCGGTGGTCAACCAAACGTGCGCTTGTTCGTTCGTCGGCACGTCGCGACCGGAAAAGTACAGTATTTCAGCGGCGCCGGAGGGCATGTTTGGTTACTGTGACTATGTGTTGTTGTCGAAGCGTTAAAGGTTTCCGGAGGTCGTCGGCAAGCGTTTGCTTCCGGCAGTGGCGTGCTTAGGCGGAAACCCCTCTGGCGAACACGACTTGTCCATACCGCCGAGCTTGCACGATGGGTGTTCCGTCTTCGCCCATCACGTCAAAATCGAACTCACCGGTCGCCGGATCGATCAGGACGAAGTGGGCCAGGCACATTTCACCGTCGCGGGGCAAGCGGCCCAACCGCAAATCGCCGATCCGCCGTGGCAGGGCAATGGCGTTGTCGCCGAAGGCCCAGAGGTGCATGGCACAGCTATACATTGCCGCATCGAGCACGCAGGAGGGAATCGTCCAGCCGGCAACCCGTGCTTCGCCAACCAGTTCTTTCAGAGGCAGTGCCAAAATCTGGGCCGTGCCCCGCTCGGGATTGGCGCATGCCGCCTTG
This sequence comes from Pirellulales bacterium, assembly GCA_035503215.1. Taxonomy (GTDB): domain Bacteria; phylum Planctomycetota; class Planctomycetia; order Pirellulales; family PALSA-1355; genus DATJTR01. The sequence goes on along the minus strand of DATJTR010000626.1, from coordinate 3,464 downwards.
ACTCCCCGGAACACCGGCCCGTGATAGATCGGCGCTTCGTTCGGATATTGGAATTCGTGCCACTGGCCGATCGTGGCCGGCAGCGGCGCAAGCGGTTCCAGCGGCACGTCGGCCGGCACGGCTTTGGCCGTCAGGTACAACCGATCGGGTTGAATCAGCCCGCCGTTACGGTTGAAAAAGTCGGCGGTCAGACGGCAGTCGAGCGTTCCGTCGGCCAGCCGCGTCGCCCGCGCCCGGGCAACAATGGGCCGGTCGGCGTGAAACATCAGGCCGTCGATCATGTCGATGTCACGAAAGGCCGCGATCGGCCGGCCCGCCGCGGTGCGTGCCGCTTCGACCAGCGTTTCCAAGCCGACGACAACCGGCAGGAGCGGCTTGCCGCGCAAGCGGTGCTCGATCAAGAATCGGTCGGCGGTCGGGTCGAACGTAGCTTGCCCGGCAACACCTGTTCCGTCGTCCGCAAGGTCGGTGAGCAGCGGTAGCGCTGCGGCCGTGTCGTCCGGCGCGGTCCCGCGTACTTCGGTGGCCAAGGTGCCCAGCCCCGCGGCGAAGCGTTCCCAATGATGCCGCTCGGTGATCATCACTTCCGGCTCGGGAGTGCCGGCTGCCATCTCGCGGACGATATGCGCCAGTCCTTCGGCCAATGGCATCATGGCCATCGCGCCTTTGGCCTCCAAGATGCTTTTCGTCTCGGGCCGGGCGGCCATGCCCACTTCGTCCCACGGATGCCAGTGAATGCCGACCGCCTGCACCCAGGGGCGAGCACGGCGATAGCTGCCCAGAAGTTTGCACGCCATCTCGTTGGCCAGGCTGTAGTCGGCCTGTCCATAACCGCCCAACCGGCCACTGATCGACCCGAAGAGCATGAAGTGGCGAATCGGGTCGCGGCGGGTCAGCGCGATCAGGTGAGCGGTGCCGTCAACCTTGGTGCGAATGGTTTGCGAGACGACTTCGCGTTGTTTCTTCTCGAAGCGGCAGGAACGTTCAATGCCGGCTCCGTGCAGAATGCCGGCGATCGGGCCGTCGGCTTGGTGAATGCGTTCGAGCGTTTCGGCCAGAGCTTCGCGATTGGAGACGTCGCAAGCGTGGTAGGTGACCGAAACCCCGGCCGCGGCGAACGAGCGCAGCGTGCGGTCGATTTCCAGGTCTTTTTCCACGCGTTGCCAGGCCTGGGCCGTCGGTTTGCCTGCCTTGCGGGCGGCAATCATCACCGACGCTTTGAGTTTTTGCAGTCCTTCGTGATCCAGTTCTCGCCATGCCGGATCGACTTCGGCCAGCGGCGTGCTGCCGATCAGGTGCAACTTGACCCCGTACCGCCGGCCCAGTTCCAGCGCCGTGACGGCCGTAATACCGCGTGCCCCGCCCGTGGCCACCCAGGTCGATCCAGGGCGAATCGCCGTGCCCGGCCGCGTCGAGCCCGCCACGAGATTTTCGGTGCGTCGTTCGACCGCGTAAGGAATCAGTCGGCGCGAGCCGACGTAAGCCACTTCATAGGCCACGTTGCCCGAAGCGAGCTCACGCAGCACGTTTGCCGCGAGGGCATCGGCCGGGACATCCTGCGGTGCATCGATCACCTTGACTCGCAGGTTTTTCATATCGGCCATGATCGCGAACTCGACGAAGATCGCCTTGAGCAAGCCGGCCAGCGAGCCGCCTTGAGGCGCTACGGCGCCGCGATCGAAACCGAAGTCGCCCCCCTCGGCCGTCGTTGCCACCAGCGTGGCCCGGTCGAGCCAGCCACCCGCGGCCGCCAGTTGCGTCCATTTCTGGCAAACCAGGAACGGCAACTGCATCGTCGCGTAGTGCTGCTCTTCCCAGGCGTCAATGTGATACGGATCAATCGGCCCGGCGTCGCGAGTCGTGGTGATGAAGAGGTGCGGAGCCGGGCCGCGGTTGCAAATCTCCTCGAGCGCTGCCAGCACCGCTTCGGCGTCAGCCTGGACGTTTAGAACGCGGACCGTGGCCCCCGATTGTTCGAGCCGCCGCTTGAGGGCATCGGCCGTGGCACCGCCTCCCAGGATGATGGCCTCGCCCGTCCATACCGGCGTGGCTGCGGTGCCGGACGGCAGCGGCGCTTCGCGCATTTCCAGCGAGAACCGAGACGTAATCGGGTTGGCCGGCAACGGAAACGGAGGCGATTCGCTGCCCGCCGCCAAGACAGCCGGCGTCGAAGCCGTGCCGTCCCAAGCCGGCAGACATCCCTTGGTGGTCCAGCACGCGGCAGAGTTCGGCAGGCTCACGTTGCCATCGGTTGCCGAATCACCCAGCCACGCTGCGCCCAGTTCCGGTTCGAGCACCAGAGCGATGTTGTCCGCCCCGGCGGCCGGTTGAAGCCTGCGTGAGGCCGTGGCCGCGGTCGGATCGGCCGGTGTACTTGCCGCCAGTTGTGCAGCCAGCGCCCCGGCGTCGACATGAGACTCCGCGGGCAGGCCAATCTTGCCTAGCGCATGCCCTGCCGGTGCCGAATGGACGCTTAGTTCGCGGCCATCGAATTCCACCTCGATGGCTTCGGCGGCCATGGCCTCGGTAATCAGCGCCTTCCAGGGTTGGCCACCCGCGACGGCCAGCGAACGGGCAATCTCGACTGCCTGTTCGAGATTCGTTGCCGAGCCCAAAACGGTCCGTACCAGCGTGCTCGCGGCGACTCCGCCGACCGCGCGGAAGCTTTGTCCCGCAGCCAGCGATGCGCTCTTCAGCGACGAATTGCCCGAAGGATAGGCCGTGATGGCCACACCGGCAGAGTTCAATCCGCCCAGGATGCCGACGCAGCCGACGTAGGACAGGGCCAAATGCGGAATTTCACCGATCGGAGAGCGGGCAAAAACCGCAGCCCTTGCCGCCGCCCGAAGCGCACCCACCAGGGGCGCCGGTTGTTGCAGGGCATGGGTCCAACGCTTCGCGTCCGCCGCGCCGGTGACAACGGCGAATTGTCCGGCCCCGGTCCCTGCCTCGGCGAGCAATGCCAATTGATGTGCAATCAGGTTCCCCAGCGGCACTTCAACCGCGTCGGCCACGCCTTGCAGTTCGTCGAGTTCGTCGGCTGACAACAGACGTTCCGGCGCGATCGCCGAAGCTTGTCCCGGCAGCTCGCCGAGCTCGCCGCCGACGCAATCGGCGTAGGTCCGCAAGATTTGCCGAATCTCGGCTTTGAAATGCTGCCCGTGCTGCCAGCCAAGATCGTAAGGCGTGCCAGCGAGTGCGACGGCCGCGGCGGACCCAGGCACAGCTTCCGCGGACGCAATGCTGGCGGCTGGCGGAGCAGTCGTTTCGGCAACCGGCGCGGTTGCAGCGGCCGGCGAACCGACGCTGGCTTTCAGCAAAAAGTCGAGCACATGCCGCAGCGTGGTGAAGTCGTCGAGCGAAAGGCTGCCCCCTGCCCCACCACCGGCCGCCAAGGCTCGAATGTCGAAGTATTCCTGCAATTCGCCGAAGAGTTGCGCCTTCTTGATGCTGTCGATGCCCAG
>DATJTR010000625.1:0-2674 GCA_035503215.1 Pirellulales bacterium | reverse complement strand
CGATGGCCTTGCTCAGCATCTGTTCGCGGTTCTGTTCGTTTTCGTTCACCCGCTGTTCGAATTTTTCCAGCGTGGCGGCGAACACCTGTGCTTGCCATTGTTGCTGCGCTTCGGCCTGTTGCTGCAAGGCGACCAACGCGTCGGACCAGGCGTTCATCTGCCGCTCGCCGTGAACAGCCACGGCGTCGAGCGTGGTTTGATTCGCCGCTTGCACCGCCGACAGGAACGGCGTCAGGTTGGCATCGACCACCTCGAAGCGGTTGAGCAGCTCGCGCTCCGCCCGGCGATCGATCTCGGTCACGATGCCGCGCTCGGTCCGCTCGCACAAGAACAGGGCGAACATCATCGTCGTGGCGGCCGACAAGGCGACCGTCGTGGCGTTGAAGGCGGTGCCCATCGCCGCCACCACGGTCGGCAGGTTATCGCCCAGGCTGCTCGCTTCTTGCCCGCTCAGCGCGGTGCCGAAGTGGATCACCGTGCCCAAGAAGCCGAACATCGGCGTCACCCAGCAGATGAAGCGGATTAGGCCGAAATTCGATTGCGTGAGTTCGAAATCCTGGTCGGCCAGGTTGCGCAAATACTCGGGCAGCTCGGCCGCCGAGCCTTTTTCTTCCAGATAGCGCAGCGCCTCGATATAGCGCTTGCCGATCCGGGAATTGCGGAGCACGGCCGGCTTCTTTTCCAGCAGCGCCAGCAGCACGGGGGCCTGCGATACGTTTTCGCGTCCCTTGCGCGGCGGCAGCCAGTCGTGCTTCAGGGCAAAGACTTCGCGGGGAAAGGAGCACACCCGCATCACCGCGTCGACCAGGCCCCAGATGAAGGCCGCGACGATCACGTATTCCACGGCGTGCTGCGTCGTGTAACGCTGCAGCATCGTGCCTTCCATCGCGTCCTGGGTGACGAACCAGTAGAACGCGCCGGTCAGGACGGCGGCCAGGGCCAAAGGCAGGTCCAAAACGCTCGGCAGCGCTGCCTGTTTCTTGACTTTCGACATGAGAGCATCCTTGCAGTCATGAAAAGTAAATGGTTCGCGACGCTACGGGCCTCATGCCTGCACTGCGCGCCAACCCCACCCGCTCGCCGCGAGGCGTGCTAAGCCCACGGCTCTCCATTCCACGCGGCCGCGCTCATCTGCCGACCGCCTTGCGTGTTTCCAACGATACCTTGTGCAATCCGAGCTCGGTCAACAGATCGATGACCCGCACCACTTCGCCGTAGGCCAACCGCTTGTCGGCCGCCAACAGCGCCGGCGGATCGCTCCCTCCCTGGCGAATGTCGGCGATCAAGCTCTTCAGCGAGGCCTCGTCCGTTTTCTGATCGTTCAAATACAGCCCGACTTCGTTGTCGCCCTCGCGCCGCACGGCCAACCGCAGCGGCAATTCGGCCACCGTCGGATCGGCGGCCACCGACTCCGGCAACTCGACCTTCAACTGGGCCGAGCCGACGATCGCCGGCACCGTGATCATGAACACGATCAACAGCACCAAGGTTACGTCCACTAGCGGCGTCACGTTGATGTCGCTGATCACGCCCCCTTCGTCGTCGTCGTAACTGGAGCCGATTTTTCCGGCCATGATTTCACCTCGATTGGCTGGCCACCGGCTGCGGGCTGCGATCGGCCCGCATGCTCGACAGCACCAAATGCGCCAGCGAATCGACCTGGGCGTTCGTCGTTCGCACCCGGCGTTGCAGCAGGTTGTAGGCCACCACGGCCGGAATCGCCACGCACAGACCGACCGCCGTCGCCACCAGGGCCTCGAACACGCCCGCCATGACTTGATTCGCGTTTTGCGAGTTTTCGGCCGTCACCATTTCGTGAGCGGCCTTCACGATGCCAAGCACCGTTCCCAACAGCCCGATGAATGGGGCGTTGCTGCCGATCGTGCCCAAGATCGCCAAGCGGGCTTCCAGTCGCGAACGGGTGCGGGCCTTGGCGCTCAGCATCGCCTCGCTGCAGGCCTGCGAACCCCGGCTGATCGCCGCCAGCCCGGCCGCTACCACGACGCACTCGATCGCGTCGGAGCCGGCCACCAATTGCCAGGCGCTCTTTAGGTCGCCCTGGCGCAAAAAGCTTTCCAGCTTGGCCGCCAACTCGGCCACGTCAACCCGGTGCTCGGCAAAATACCAGAGCCGGTCGACGATGATTCCCACGCTGACGAAGCTTAGGAGTACCAGCACCCACAGCACCCACTCAGCACCGACCAACGTGAGCTTCAGAAACAACTGAGTGAGCATGAATCCCTCTGCTCCGAAAACCAGTCCAATTCAAAGTCGCATTACGCAGGTCGAGCCGCCGGCCGCCTTCTGATGCCAGCGGCGGTCCCCTCGCACCCGCCCGCGATAGATCGCCTGCCCCGCTTCACCGCCGGTGAACCGAGGCACGTTTTGTCGCACGTGCCGGCAGGACGCTCCGCTGTAGATGCGGTCTTATCGAGAATTGCCGAGCTGCCCGCTCTCCAGAGCGCATAACTTCTTGCAAGACTTCACTATAGTTCTCTGTCGTTTTTTCAACAAGAGGACTCCCCGCGTCCCGGCTCGATGCCGCCAGCAGGGCACGGAAAGTCACACACTGGGCCAGATTGACCAGCATCGAGGCTCGTCCTATCTTCAACCTCTTCAACTCGCCCGACCGGCGCCGTTTGACGCGCACTGAGATTCTTGGCCCGCATGCTAT
>DATJTR010000624.1:0-10342 GCA_035503215.1 Pirellulales bacterium | reverse complement strand
CGAACTATCTGCACGGCTATCCGCAGCGGTTTCGCGTGCGGTTGTTGCGGGTGCCGCCCAGGTTGGACCGCGCCGACGTGCAGTTTCGCATCGACGGCGGCGAAAACTGGGAAGAGATTCAGGTGATCTACGATGCACTGGGGCCGGAGGAATGGGACTGGAACCACCTGGCGGGCTTGCTCGAGCGGCAACCCGCCGGATCGTGGCGCGCGCCCTTGCACCGGGCATCGCAGACGACGCGGTAGCCGATCGCGGCCGATCAGCCGCTTTGACGCAGAACTCCTTGCGGAACAGGGATGCGGGCGTTCAAAGAGGAACGGATCAACACGGACCAGCGATGGGTATCCCATGACGGGACTAGCCAGTAGATCGACCGCCACGCTGCGAGCGGGCGGCAGTACGATTGCGCGACCGCGGTGTGAACGGCCGGGGCCGCGCAACCCTCCGGGCCAAGGCGGCCCGGTGACGGAGCCGGTTCGCGGCTTGATGATGGAAACGGCCGGCGTGCTGTACGACGCGACGCTGTGGCGGCGCGAATTGGTGCGGCTGTTGGCCCGCTTGGAAGTGCCGGCCATGTATCCGGCGTTTTTCGAGCGTTGGGATCGCGAGTATCTGATCGACGTCGAGCGGGGTTTTCGGCAGTTCGAAGAGGCCTTTCAGGCGTTCTTGCTGTCGGCCGGGCTGACGTGGGGACAAATCGATGAAGTGGAAGCCTTTGCCCGCGTTCAGCGAAACACCTGCGAAGAGAACTTGCGGCCGTTGCCGGCCGTTGGCGCGGCTTTGGCCGCGCTCGATAAGCGTGGATTGAAACTGGTCGCCTTGTGCGACGCCTGCCAAGGGGCGGCCGCAATCGAGCAAAAGATCGAGCGTTTGGGTTTGGGAGGCCTGTTTCAGAAGGTCGTTTCATCGTTTGATTTGGGAGCCGTCCGGCCGGCGGCCGAGTGTTACGCCGCGGCTTTGGCGGCGCTCGATTTGCCGGCCGAAGAAGTGGCATTTGTCGGCTGCGATCGTCGCAGCCTCGAAGGCGCGGCCGCCTACGGGTTGCGCACCATCGCAGTGCATGGCGAGGAACAGGTGTCCGCCGACGCTCGGCTGGAAAGTTTTGCCGAGGTGGTCGAGCTAGTCGCGGAGTGGTCGAAACCGGAGTGTGTTGAGGCGAGTTCATGATTGCCCCGTTGCGCCAGCCACCCGTCAAGCACCGCCGCCGATCCGCGCTGTCGGCAGCGCGGCACGCGGTGGCCGAGGCTTTGCTCGACAGCGATGATCGCCAAAGCCGCTGGCGGCAGGCGCTCGTGAGGTGGCGAAATTGGCTTATCGCGGCGGCCTTGCTGGCCGCGGCGGCGCTCTATTTTCTGTCGATCTCGTGGTTCTTCGACGCCACGTAGCAGCGGCCATCGCCGGCCGATCGGGCGAGCCGACCGAGGTGCTGCAATTTTTTACTGCCTTGCCGGCAACGCTGGCAGGAGCATCGGGCGTGCCAGCGGCGGCTGCTGCCGCGGGCCACGCGCGGCAAGGCTCCTAGAATCGCGCTAGCCGGCAAAGTTTCTCACGTCGGCAGGCCCGTGCAGCCGAATTGATGGGGGAGGCTTGCCGGCGATGCGCCACTGTGGTTCGCGCGTCGCCAACGATTTAGCGAGCAAGCCGCGAATGGCAGTTCGCCCAACAGGGCAAAAGGCAGAAGCGATGATCAAGAAAATCTGCGGCCTGATGTGGATGGCGGCCTTCGCCGCGTGCATCGGGTGTGCCATGGGCCAGGCACCGTACGACTATTGTGCTTCGACGATCCGGCCCGACGGGCGACCGACGGGCGGATTCATGACGCGGCAAGGTTCGGTCTTGGGAGGCATGCCCGGCGTGCCGGTGTATCAGTCGCAACCGACGCCGGCCGGGGCACCTGCCGGCCCGACGCCCGCAGGACCGACGCCCGCAGGACCGACGCCGGCCGCGCCGCCTGGCGATGCCGCGGGAGCGACCGAAGCCGAACCGACCCTGGCTCCCTGAGTGGGGTCGATCCGGGCCAGGTTGGCTGACGGAGAACCGAGAGAATGCCAGGGCCAGGGGCCCGCGGCATGGGTGACGCACACCAACGTTGCGTCGCCGGCGGTGGCTCGCGACCGCCTCGCTGCCGCGGTGCCGCGGACAGCAGGAAAAACTGTGGAAAGAGGCCGAATTCCGCCGGTATTTTGACCTTTACCTGTTTCCCACTTCCGGACACAATACCGCCTCGATTGAGCTGCCCCCTGGCATCGCGATCGAGGCACATGTCAGCCGATGTCTGCTGTCGGCATGCAGGTCACGGAAGACCCGCTCAACCGATGAAGCAAGGAGTGCTTGAATCGTGAAAACACCATTCCTGTCCGCCCTCTGTGTCGCCAGTTTGCTGGCTCTCTCGGCCCCGGACGCTTTTGCCCAGCAGCGCGCCCCCGGGCAATCCAGTCCTGGGTTTCAGTCTCCTTCCGGTCAGCCGGGTGGTTTGGGCTCGTCCGCCGGCAGCGGCGGTCTCAGTCAACCTTCGAGCGGCGGCGCTCCGGCGAACTTCGGCGCGACCTCCGGCATGGGCGGCGCTCGGCCGGTGATGGGCCAGGCGACTCCAGGCGTCGTGGCGGTGATCGACCTGAATCACGTGATGAACAATTACGTGAAAGCCAAGACCATGGTCGAGGACCTGCAGAAGGACGGCATGGCGGCCGACACGCAACTGCGCAAGGACAACGCCCAGATCGAGGCGCTCAAGGAAAAGCTGAAGGATTTCAAGCCCGGCACGGCCGACTACAAGAAGCGCGAAGAAGAAATCACGCAGCGGATTTCCGACCTGAAGGTGCGGGCCAGCATCGAGCAGCGCGACTTTCAGGAACGGCAGATGAAGGCCATGTACGTGATCTATTGCGAGATCACCGACGAAGTAAAACGCTACGCCCAAGCCAACGGCATCGCCCTGGTGATGGATTATTCCAGCGACAAGGTCGACATGGACGTGCCGGCGACCATTCAACGGCAGGTGCAAAAGCCGTTCGTCTATCAGTCGGGTCCCGACATCACTCAAACCGTGCTGACCTCGCTCAATCAACGGGCGCAGGCCAACCGCCAGCCGGGCGGCGGCGGTCCGCCGGGCGGGGCGACGCGACGCTGATATCGTGCGGTCGCCGCCGTGCTCGGGGACTTTCTGCCTCGGAGCACGCGGGGCGGGCCCTGGGTCTTTGCCATTCTCTAGCCAACGGTCGACTTCCTGGATGTACGCTCTTCGCAAACAACGCACGATCTTGGCGCCCGTCGAAGTCAAGGGTTTTGGACTTTGGAGCGGTCGCGACGTGAGTGTCGAGTTCCGTCCGGCCGCGGTGGATTCGGGGATCGTCTTCGTGCGGCGCGATCTGCCCGCGCAGCCGCGGATCGCGGCCCTGGTCGGCAACCGCGTGGAAACTCCTCGCCGCACGACCCTCTCGGCCGGCGGCGGCAGCGTGGAAATGGTCGAGCACGTGTTGGCCGCGTTGGCCGGAATGCGGATCGACAACTGCGAAGTGTGGGTCGACCAGGCCGAAATGCCTGGCTGCGACGGCTCGAGCCAGCCGTTCGTGGCGGCGCTGGAAACGGTCGGCACGCAAGAGCAGGAAGCCTTGCGGAAAATGCTGGTGGTGCGCAGCGTCACACGGCTGGGCGACGACGAGAGTTGGGTCGAGGCCCGGCCCAGCACGACCCTCGGCCTGTCGGTGAAGTTCCGCCTCGATTACGGTCGGCACACGTCGATCGGCCGGCAGACGCTGCAATTGGCGATCACGCCCGACTCGTTCCGCCGCGAGTTGGCCGGGAGCCGCACGTTCATGCTGGAAGAAGAAGCTCAATGGCTGATTTCGCGCGGCATGGGGACCCGGGCAACGCACCAGGACGTACTGGTGTTCGCCAAGGAGGGCCCGATCGACAATCCTTTGCGGTTCCGCGACGAATGCGTGCGGCACAAGACGCTGGACCTGGTCGGCGACCTGGCCTTGACCGGCTGCGACGTGGTCGGCCACATCATCGCCCATCGTAGCGGACATCGGCTGAATGCCGAACTGGTGCGAGCGCTTTTGAACGAGGAAGAAGTCGTCGATACTTGGCGCAAGTCGGCCTGAACCGGCCGCGCGCGAGTCCGCCCGGTGCGGACGGCGTCGGTCCGCCGAGTGCGGGAGCGACGCGAAGAAAACCATGACATCAGGCCAGTGCCGGCGGCGCGGCGGGCAGCACGACTGAGACGACGCCGAACGGTTTCGGGAGCAACGGTATGGCTGGGTTCATCGCCGAAAACGTCTCGATCCATCCGCGGGCCGAAATCGAGTCGGACGTCGACATCGGCCCGTTCTCGGTGATCGGGCCGGACGTGCGGATCGGCGCCGGCACGCGTTTGGAAAACAACGTCACGATCATGGGCCGGGTGACGATCGGCCGGCACAACCACATCTATCCGGGGGTCGTGCTGGGAGGCGAGCCGCAGGACGTCAGTTACCGCGGCGGCGACACCCAAGTGATTATCGGCGATCACAACCTGCTGCGTGAGTGCGTCACCATCAATCGCGGCAGCGAAAAAGAAGACGGCATCACCGCGATCGGCAATCACAACTTCCTGATGGCCTGTTCGCACGTGGCGCACGACTGCAAGTTGGGCGATCACATCGTGATTGCCAACGGCACGCTGCTGGGCGGCCACGTGCACGTGCAAGATTACGCCTCGCTGTCGGGCGGCGTGGGCGTGCACCACTATGCCTCGATCGGCAGTTACAGCTTCGTGGGCGGTTTGAGCCGCGTACTGCACGACGTGCCGCCGTTCATGCTCGTCGAGGGGCACCCGGCCCGGCCCCGCTGCATCAACGTGGTGGCCTTGAAGCGAAACACTTTCTCGACGGAAGTCATCCACTCCCTGGCCGAAGCCCATCGGCTGGTGTATCGGGCCAAAGTCGGGTTGGCGCACGCGCGGGAAATTCTCCGCGGCAACGACCAACTGGGACCCGAGGTCAGCCAACTGTTGACGTTCATCGAACAGCAGCAAGAGGGCAAACACGGCCGAGCCCGTGAGCGAAGGAGAGCCGCGTGAGTAAGCTGCGCTTGGCAGTCGTGGGCGTGGGGCACCTGGGAAAGATCCACGCTCGGCTGCTCGCCGAACGGGACGACGTCTTGCTGGTCGGCGTCGCGGATTCGGATGCCGCGAATCGAGCTGAAGTCGCGGCTGCCTGTCACACCGCCGCCGTGGCCGATTATCACGACCTGGTCGACGAAGTCGACGCCGCGATCATCGCCACTCCCACGTACACCCACCGCGACGTCGCCCTGGCGTTTCTCAATCGCGGCTTGCACGTCTTGGTCGAAAAGCCGTTGGCCGGCAGCGTCCGCGAAGCCGACGATCTGGTGGCCGCGGCCCGCCGCCGCAAGGCGGTGCTGCAGGTCGGCCACGTCGAACGCTTCAATCCGGCGCTGGTCGCCGCCGAACCTTATCTCGAACAGCCGCGGTTCATCGAGGCCACGCGAGTTGGCCCGTTTACCGCTCGCTCGACCGACATCGGGGCGGTGCTCGACCTGATGATCCACGACATCGACCTGATGCTGCACCTGGTCGGCTCGCACGTTCGCAACGTGTTTGCGATGGGGCAAGCCCTATTGGGCCGGCACGAAGACGTGGCCAACGCCCGACTGGAATTCGAAAACGGTTGCGTCGCCCACCTGGGTGCTTCGCGGATCCACGTCGGTGCGCCGCGGCGGCAAATGCAAGTTTGGGGCCACGACTGTTTCGCCGACATCGACTTTGCCGCCCGCACGGCGCGGGTCGTCACGCCCAGCTCGGCGGTGCGACGCCACGAAATCGACGTGGCCGCGATGTCGGTCGCCGAACGGATCGCCTTGCGCGATTCGCTGCACGAAACCCATCTGCGGGCCAGTGAACTGGCGGTCGAACCACGGAACGCCGTGGCCGACCAGCACCAGGATTTCTTGGAAAGCATCCGCACCGGTCGCGAGCCGCGTGCTGGCGGAGCCGTGGGTCGCGACGCCTTGGTCGTGGCCGAACGGGTGTTGGCAGGCATTCAAGCCCATCTGTGGGGCGAACGGGCCAACCGGTCCACGCCTCCCGATTCGCCGCCGCCGGTCCTCCGCGGCCCGCATTGGCCGATGCTCAATCAGCCGCAGCGCGCTCGCCGCCAGGCGGGGTGAGATCTGCGGCGCGTGATTCGCCAAATCCTGGCGGAAACCGTGGCCACCATCGTTCCGAGCATCACGCTCGTAGCGTCGCTCAGGCCAGGTCGCGGTCTTCGAACAGCGCCAGCGCCACGAGCATGGCGATCGTCGAATAGAGGGCCGTATAGGCCAGGGCCCAGCCTAAATACGCGATCGGCACCGGCGTGCCCGCCGCGATCGAGGCCTGGATGTTCAAGTGATCGAGCACCGGCAGCACGATGGCGATCAACTGCCCGACGAACTGCACGATCTCGAACTTGCCGACCGACGAATTGACGAGCGTGGGCACGATGTGCCCCAGCACGTAAATCGCGGTGCAGATGATCAGGTTCGGCAACATCGGCAGCTTGGTGGAAATGGCCACGCTGATCGATGCCAGGATCACCGCCTCGAAAAAGGCCAGCACCAGGCCCGGCACCGTGCCGATCATCTCCCAGTAACAAACCTGCCAGGTCGGTTCGAGCTTGGCGACTTCGCGAGCGTCGTACACCACTTTGTAGGGAATCAAGAACAAGAGCCACACGCCGAGCAAGATGAACAGCAACACCACTGGCCAAAGGATCCCCAGAAACTTGCCCAAGATGAACTGGTGGCGGCGGACCGGCTTGGAGAGGAGCGTGAGGGCCGTGCGGCCTTCGATTTCGTCGGCCACTGAAACGCTGGCCGACCAGACGGCCACCAAAATCGCCAGCAGCATCACCGACGTCAGTCCGCTGTCCTTGAACATCTTCACGTCTTCGCCGAACGTGTTGTACGGAATGATCACGAACAGCAGGATGGCGAATGCTCCCAAGCAAATCGACACCGAAAACAGCGGCTGGCCCATCGATTCCTTGGACGTGGTGGCCGCGATCGCCGCCAGCTTGGGAAACGCCAGGCTGATGGCCAAATAGACCAGATACACGCCGATGAGCGACGCGGCCACGGCGGGCACCACGCGCACCTCGGAATACTCGATGTCGGTGTGAATCAGCATCTCGAGCTGAATCAGCTTGTCGGTCAAATTCGTGGCCGACCAATCCTTGAGATCCGGAGCGCAGGCCTCTTCGAGCTGACCACCGCGGCGCCATTCAAAAACCTTGCCCGCGGTCAGGTTCACCTGCCCCTCGTGACCGGCACCTTTGCGGACGTGGGTGATGACTTCGAGCGGGCCGTCACTTTTCAGGTCGAAGCCTTGCAGCTCGACCGGCCGGAACGGCAGCTCGATCGATTGCTTCTCGGTGGCCGGTGGGATCGTGACCGTGGTCGTGTGACCGCCGACGCGGGGAATGCGGCTCACCGCGGCGAGCAAATCGTGATAGGGAACGACCGGCGTGGCCAGCAGGGCAAATGCCGTCAGGAATACGGCCACGGCCGTGATGGGCAGCAGAATGCCTTCCCACACGCTCATCTCGATAAACGCGGCGAAGCGCGGGAAAGCGAGCGTGGCGATGCCATAAACGACCAGCAACACCGCAAAGCCCGCGGCCACGCCAAGACTGAGCAGCCACAGCGGCGTGAGCCAGACGCTGACGGTTCCCAGCAATAATCCACTGCCTGCAATCACGCCCGCCTCCCGATCAACGATTCATTTCTGGATTCGACTGTAGATTCGACTTCGGATTCAACCGGGGGGCTCGCCTGAAGGGTGGCAGCCGTCCGGCGCCACTACGCAGTAGGCCGGCACTCGGTTCGCCGGCGCGGCGATTTTGCCCCAGGAGCGGTCAGCGAACGACGTCGAACGAGGAAAACTCGCCGGTGGCCGGCCCCGCGGTCACCTGCTTGCCGCGGATAAATCGCCCCATTTCGCCATCGATCCGACCGAGCAGTGCATCGAGCACGCCCGGCGCCCCTTCGGCGACCAGGTGGACCCGGCCATCAGGCAGGTTACGAACCGTGCCGACGACCGGAAGTCCCGTGGCGATCGAGCGAGCGGTATAGCGAAATCCGACCCCCTGCACTCGGCCCGAGTAAAACACCTCGCGCCGTTCGCTGCCAGCTTCGCCTCGCGCCGGCCGGTCAAGGTCGCCAGCACCCTCGCGAGTCATGAAAACTCGTTCTCCGTTGCCTGCTGCCCGTTCGTCCGTTCCCCCTGCAGTCTAGGTTGCCGTCGCCCAGGGCACCAGTAGCCAAACCTGCCGCGGCCAGAAACATGAAGGCGGCCCTTGAACCGAAATGCCGCGAGGCATCTCGACCCATCGAGCCGCCCTGCTTGCGATCGCGAGGACGCGGTCGGCCGTGAGCTTATTTCTTACTCGGCTTGTAAAACGGGTTTTCGATCGTGAGCGGCTGGACGACGGCCACGGTTTCCGGAGCCGGCACGGCGTTCTGGTCGTAAACTGCCGAGGTCTGCACGCCTTGCGGCGAGGTGAGCGAGGTTTGCGGCGTGCCAAATCCGGGTGGATAGGCAAACGGCGACCAGCCATAGCTGCGCGAGTAGGGCTGGCTGTAATAGACCGGCGGATACATCGCGTAGAACGGCGGCGTATCTTGAATGTACAAGTTGTATGGGCCCGTGCCGCCGGCAAAGCCGTAGGAGGGCGCGAAGATCTGGGCCTGGGCCGAATTGGCCCCGGCGGCCAGGCAGCCGACCAGACCGGCCGCGAAAATCAAACATTTGGTGCGAGTCATTGGATGTTACTCCCGCAAGTGCGTAGGCGAAGTCATTCGTGCTCGGATTATGGCGCCTGAGCGCGTCGGGCCAAAACTCCCAGAAATCCGCGGCTCCCGGTGGTCGCCCCGGCGGCAATTTCGATCCGACCGTCATAACCTACACACTTCAGGCTAGATAGAAGGGAGGCCGAGTTCAATCCTGCGGCGAGGGCCCTCCCGCCGGATTTTTCCTTTCAGCCGCGTCGGAAAACAAAAAGACTTACGATCCACTCAGGGCGGATCGTAAGTCTTTTGCTTGTTCGGCCGGTCGCTGCCAGGCCCCGAATTTGGGGCCGAAAACCCACCTGGCGAAGGTGATGTGCCGTGGAGAGGACTTGAACCTCCACCCGGTTACCCGGACTAGCTCCTGAGGCTAGCGCGTCTGCCAATTCCGCCACCACGGCGCAAGGATGACTTATAGAACCGCTGGCCCGGGATTGCAAGGGGCGCAGCAGGTTAGAGACCGCCGGCGGCCTCGGCCGGTTCGCGGGCGGGCGAGTTCGCCGGCACCGACTCACGGAAGAACCGCGTGGCTCGGTTCATGCCTTCGAACAGATATTGAATCGCCGTGAAGTGAGTGGCGTTCCACCACACGATCTCGGGTTTGCCGAGCGCTTGCCACAGCGAGTCGGTGCAGGCGCGCGGAATGATTTCGTCGTGCTCGGCGTTGAGCATTAAGATCCGCCGGCCTTGCACGTTTTTGGCATACGTGACCGGATCGACGGGCCGCAGCAGTTCGACCAGCGCGTCGTGGGTTTTGCCCTGCTCTTCCCAGCGGGTGCGGAGCGGGGCCAGATGGCGCGAATCCCACGCCACTTGGCCAATGTCGCCACCGGCCAGGATCAAGCAGACGTTTTGCAGCCGCGGCTCGGCCGAGGCGGCCAGTGCCGAGGTGATGCCCCCCAGGCTGATGCCCATCACGCCCAGCCGCTCGGGATCGACTTCGTTTTGTGCCGCGAGCCAGGCGGTGGCTTGCCGCACGTCGAGCACGGCCTGCGTCATGCCGCGCACCGTGGCCTCGGGATCGTAGGAGACCATGCGCTGCCGCGAGCCCGTAGTGCGCCGCGGCCCATAGTAGGGCATTTTCACGAACAGGGCCGCCACCCCCTGTTCCGCCAGCGAACGGCAGAACAGCCGCGACAGATCGAAATCGCCGCCGAGAATGTGCAGCATGATCACGCCCGGATGTGAACCGGCAGCGAGTGGACAAAAGTATTCGCAGTGGACCGTGTTGTTGTTCGCCTCGTCGGTGACGACCGGCGAGGGAAACGTCACCTGCCAGATGCGGAACGTTTGCGATGCCGTATCGATCGGCGTTTGCTCGAAGTCGAAGCGGTGTGCAAGGAGCTGGAATTGCTTCGGCACCCCCCTTTCGTCGCCGGTCGGCTCGAAGGCGATCGTGCCGCGGCGGACGTCGGCCGATGGTTGGTCGGCGAATGCCGGGAATGCGCCGATGACGAAGCTTGCGACCACGATTGCGGCCGAAGCCGCTATCCAGCGATGTGTGCGGAATCGC
>DATJTR010000623.1:0-6474 GCA_035503215.1 Pirellulales bacterium | reverse complement strand
CGACGGGGATTGGTCGACGTTCTGGTTCGCGCTCGATTCGCGCTGGACGCGGCAAATGGTTCCCAAGGGTTCGGTGACGGTCGATGGCGTGAGCCTGACCCTGGTCGACGTGGCGGCCGATCGGTTCAGCGTGGCGCTGATCCCGCACACGCTGGCGGCCACGACGCTGGGCGCATTGGCCGTGGGGGACACGGTGAACATCGAGACCGACGTGCTGGCCAAATACGTGGAAAAATGCCTCGCCGGCGGTGCCCATCCCGCGGCTTCCGGCTAAACCGCTAGCCTGGGTCAGGCTATTTGCAACCAGCTCAAACTTCAGCTTGCCCCTTTCCATCGTGCCAGCATGACCAGTCCTGATCCTCGCCGCCAAACGCTGTCGTTTCTCGAACGGCGATTCGCGGAAGTCGGCATCGAACCTCGGACGCGGCACGGCCAGAATTTTCTGATCGACTTGAATCTGCTCGGGCTGCTGATCGAGGCGGCCCAGATTGCGCCGACCGATTTGATCTTGGAGATCGGCACCGGCACCGGCTCGCTCACCGGCATGCTGGCGGCACGCGGAGCGGAAGTGATTACGGTCGAAATCGATCCGCGGCTACATCAACTGGCCAGCGAGGAACTGTTCGGCCGGTCGAATGTCACCCTGCTGCTCAAAGACGCCCTGCGCAACAAGAACCATCTCGATCCCGAGCTGCTCGCTCTGCTGGCCGAACGCCTGGCGGCGCGGCCCGGTGCCGAGCTGAAGCTGGTGGCCAATCTGCCTTATAACGTCGCCACGCCGATTCTCGGCAACTTGCTGGAATGCCCGACGCCGCCGCGGTCGATGACCGTCACGATTCAAAAGGAGCTGGCCGAGCGAATTACGGCGCTACCCGGGACGAAGGATTACGGCGCGCTGAGCGTGTGGATTCAATGCCAATGCCGCGCGCAGCTCGTGCGGCTGTTGCCCCCCGGAGTCTTCTGGCCTCGGCCCAAAGTCACTTCGGCGATCGTGCACATCGAGCGCGACGACTCCCTGCGGTCGGCGATCGGCGATTTGGGATTCTTTCACACCTTCGTGCGCGGGCTGTTCATCCACCGCCGCAAATTCCTGCGCAGCGTGCTCGTCGCCGGCTACAAAGACAGCCTGGGAAAAGCGGGGGTCGACGCGGTGCGAGGCCAGCTTGGCCTGTCGCCGGAAAACCGGGCCGAGCAGCTCGACGTCGCCACGATTCTCGCCTTGTCGCACGCGGTGCAACGGCAACTGCTCGCCGCTGCGGATTTGGCGAAGCATGATTAGGCTGAGCGAAAGCGTCCCCAGTCGACGCCCAGCTTGCGCATGCGGGCCCGTAGCGTGTGGGGATTGATGCCCAGCAATTTGGCGGCGCCGGTGGCCCCTTCGATGCGGCCGCGAGTGCGAACCAGCGCGGCCTCGATGTGCCGGGCCATCGCCTCGTCGAGCGTGGCGAACGTGCCGGTCGCTGCCGGCGGCGCGGGAGCGTGCTGCTTGTCGGCCGGAGGCGATTGCGGCTTGTCGGCCAAGGGCGCGGCCCCCAAGGCGGTGGCAACGGCCAACTGCTTCCCCTCGCCGAGAATGACCGCCCGTTCGATCACGGTGCGCAGTTCGCGCACGTTGCCCGGCCAGGAGTAGTTGACCAGCAGGCTCAGATCGTCGGGAGTGGGCAGGACCGCGGCCACGCCGGTTCGCTTGGCCGCGCGCAAGGCGAAATGCGCGGCCATGGCCGGAATGTCTTCGATCCGTTCGCGGACGGGGGGCAGGCGGAGCGGAAAGACCGCCAGCCGATACCACAAATCTTCGCGAAACGAGCCGGCGCCGACCATGCCTTGCAGATCGCGGTGCGTGGCGGCGATCACGCGCACGTCGACCGTGACCGAATGTTCGCCGCCCACGCGCTCGAACGTGCCATCCTGCAAGATGCGGAGCAAGCGCACTTGTGCGGCGAGCGTCAGTTCGCCGCATTCGTCGAGGAACAGCGTGCCGCCATCGGCCCGCTCGAACCAGCCTCGCCGTTCGCCGACGGCGCCGGTAAAGCTGCCGCGCTCGTGCCCGAAAAGTTCGGAATCGACCAGCTCGGTGGGAATGGCGCCGCAGTTGACGCGGAGAAAAGGCCCATTGGCGCGCCGCGAGCGTTCGTGGATCGCCCGGGCCACGACTTCCTTGCCCGAGCCAGTTTCGCCGAAGATCAACACCGGTGCGGCCGTCGGAGCCACGAGCGCCACGCGTTCCATCACGCCGCGCAGCCCGGTGTCGACGCCGATGATCGTGTCGGCGATGTCTTGGCGTCCCAACCGCGAGAGGAGCGATTGCTTCTCCGCCTCGGCGGCTTCGCGCAGAGCGCTCAGCTCGCGCAACCGTCGATCGTTGTCGAGCCAGACCGCGAACGGTTCGAGCAACCGCTCGAGCATCTGCTGATGGCGATCCGTGAATTTGTGCGGGGCATGCGCGACGAGCAACACCAATCCGATGGGCCCGTCGCCCAGGTTCAGCGGCCCGACGAGAACATCGCCGGTCAGCCCATCGGGGATGGCTCCGGCGGGAACGGCTTCCCACTGGGACGCGTCGACGTGCGTGACCTCGCGGCGGCGGCACCAGGCGAGCAGTCGCTCGAATTCGGCTGCCGGAAACTCGCTGTGCACTTGCCCGGAACTTACGCCACCACGGCATTCACCCACGGCGACCGTGTCGGCCGTTTGGCGGGCTAGCTCCAGCCGGCGGACCAATACTAGATCGACCGGCAGGCGGCGGAAGAGCTCGGCGGCATGGCGTGGCAGGGCCTCGCCAATGTGGATATGCCGGCCCGCTTCGCGCCATATGTTGAGTAGGATCTGGCTGAATTCTTCCATTCGTGGACTCGAACCCATCACCGGCGATGGGCAATACCGGCTTATTTCACGGATGTCCGTTACATATGACGGACTAATGCCAGCATAGTCGCTCTAAATTTGAGTTTCCATAGAAGGCAAACCACCGTTTCGGCAAATCCTTGCGGTTGGCACAGGGTTCGCTACTTCATTCATTACTATCTTTAGCAAGTTAGTAGTGTATTGGGGCCGATAAGAGAATCCTAGTCCAATTTGCATCCCGAGGAACGTTCGATGAATTGCCGGTCGAGTTCACAGTTTCTGCCCGTCATCCTGCTGCTTACGGCCCTGACCTTGAGCGGCTGCGAGAGCGGTTCGGCCAGCACGAGTACCTCGAAGTCGAGCGGAGAAAAGCCGTCGGCCGGCGACTCGAACACCCCCTCCGAGCCGGTGGTGCTGAAGCACGTTTCCTACGACCCCACCCGCGAATTGCTCGTCGCCCTGAATGACGCGTTCGCCAAAGAGTACCTCAAGGAAAAGGGGATCGAGGTCAAGATCGAGCCCTATCACGGTGGCGCTTCGGCTCAGACGCGCAACGTGATCGAAGGGCTCGACGCCGACGTCGTCTCGCTGCCGCTGCCCACCGATACCGAGGCGATCGCCCGAGCCGGTTTGATCAAGGAGGGTTGGGAAGAGCGGCTGCCAAATCACTCGTTGCCGTATACGTCGACGATCGTATTCGTCGTCCGCAAGGGCAACCCCAAGCAAATCAAGGATTGGCCCGACCTGGTCCAAGACAAGTTGGAAATCGTCACCCCCAGCCCGCGCACTTCGGGCAACGGCAAGTTGAGCTTCCTGGCGGCGTGGGGCAGCGTGCTGAAGCGGGGCGGCTCCGAGGAGGACGCGAAGAACTTCGTCACGGAAATCTACAAGCGAGTGCCGGTGCTCGATTCGGGCGCTCGGGCCGCCACGGTGACGTTCGCCAAGAAAGAGATCGGCGACGTGCACCTGACCTGGGAAAGCGAAGCGTTTCTCGAAATCGACGAAGCCAAGGGTGAGCTGGAGCTCGTGGTGCCTTCGACCAGCATTCTGGCTGAGCCGCGCGTGGCCGTGGTCGATGCCAACGTCGATCGCAAGGGGACGCGGATCGTGGCTGAAGACTACTTGAAGTTCTTCTACACCGACCCGGCTCAAGAGATCATCGCCGCGAACTTTTACCGGCCGACGAATGCGGACATTTTGGCCAAGTATCCCGATCGGTTTGCCAAAGTCGATCTGTTCACTGTTCAAGAAGTCGCCAAGGGTTGGGACGAGGCCGAGAAGAAGTTTTTTGCCGACGGCGGAGTCTTCAGCAGCATCTACGGCGGCGCGGCGAAATAAGCTGCACGGCGCAGGAGTTTTTCGATGAACGCGAATTTCCAAGCATTGACTGCGACCGCCGCGAGCCTGGCGCTGCCTGCGTCGTCCTCCGGCAATGACGGCCGGGCGGTGACCAGCTCGTTGGCGGTCGCATTCTTTCCACGAGAGCCCAGGCGATGAAGCGTGCCGACAAAATCGCTTCGTCGGGCGCGACGGTCGTCGCGCCGCTGGGGCCTAGCGCTGCCATAAACGGTTCGCTCGCGCCGGCCCGGCGACACGCGCGCCGCGGCATCCGCCGGGTGCTGCCTGGCTTTGGCGCCAGCCTGGGCTACACGCTCGGCTATTTGTCGCTGCTGGTGATCATTCCGCTGGGGGCCTGCTTCGCCAAGGCGATGACCCTCTCGCCGTCGGAGTTCTGGCGGGTGGTTTCCACGCCGCAAGCCGTGGCGGCCTACAAGTTGAGCGTGGGGGCATCGCTCGTGGCTGCCGCGTTGAGCGTCGCGCTGGGACTTTTAGTGGCCTGGGTTTTGTCGCGCTACGAGTTTCCGCTGAAGCGCTTGCTCGACTCGCTGGTCGACTTGCCGTTCGCCTTGCCTACGGCCGTGGCCGGGCTGGTTTATTCGGCCCTCTATGTGCCGAAAGGTTGGCTGGGGCAGTTTCTGGTGCCTGTGAAGATTCCCATGATTTTTCCCAACGGCATCCGCCTCGCCTATTCGCGGGCCGGCATCGTGCTGGTGCTGACGTTCTTGGGCGTGCCGTTCGTCGTGCGGGCGCTGCAGCCGGTGCTGGAAAGCCTGGAGGCCGACGTCGAGGAAGCCGCCCATCTGCTCGGCGCGACCCGCTGGCAGACCTTTTGGCGCGTGATTCTGCCCGTGCTGCGGCCGGCCCTGGTGACCGGTTTTGCCCTGTCGCTGGCCCGCGGGCTGGGAGAGTACGGGGCCGTGGTGTTCGTGTCGGGCAACAAGCCGTTTCAAACCGAGATCGCACCGGTGGTGATCGTCGCGTCGATCGAGTCGTATCACTATGCCGAGGCGGCCGCGGTAGCGGTGGTGCTGCTCGTGCTGTCGTTCACGCTGCTGGTGGGAATCAACCTGTTGGAGCGGTGGAGCAAACGGTTCTATGCGCGCTAGTTCCCGCATCACCGATCGAAATGCATCCGGCCGGCCGGCGGCGTCCCAAGCCGCCCGTGGGGCGCACGTGCGCGCCGCGCAGCAAGACCCGCTTTGGGTGCGCGTGCTGCTCATCGGCGCGGCGCTGACGGTGATGGGGGTGCTGGTCGTGGTGCCGGTGGTCAATGTGTTTTATCAGGCATTGTCCGACGGGCTGGCGGCCTATTGGAAAAACCTGTTCGGCGACGCCGGCACGCGGAACTCGATCTTGATGACGCTCGTCGTCGCGCCGGTGGCGGTGGTGATGAACGTCGTGTTCGGGCTGGCCGCGGCCTGGGCGATCGCCCGCTTCCGGTTTCCGGGGCGGACCGTGCTGACGGCGCTGGTCGACTTGCCTTTTTCGGTCTCGCCGGTGGTGGCCGGGCTGGTGCTGGTGTTGATCTTCGGCCTGACCGGGTATTTCGGTCCCTGGCTACGGGCGCACGACGTCAAGATTCTGTTCGCCACGCCGGGCTTCATTCTGGCCACGGCGTTCGTCACGGTCCCCTTCGTCGCCCGCGAGTTGATCCCGGTGATGGAGGCCCTCGGTCCGGAAGAAGAGATTGCGGCAGTCAGCTTGGGAGCCAACGCCTGGCAAGTGTTCTGGCGGGTGACGCTGCCGAACATCAAGTGGGGGTTGTTGTACGGCGTGATTTTGTGCAACGCCCGGGCAATGGGTGAATTTGGAGCGGTGTACGTGGTGTCGGGGCATGGCGGCAACGAAACGATGCCGCTACGCGTGGAAAAGCTTTTTCAGGAGTCCAATCATTCCGGTTCCTTCGCGGTGGCGAGCGTCTTGACGCTGCTGGCCTTGGTGACCCTGGTGGTCAAAGTCGTGCTAGAGCACAAGACGCGAAGCGACCTGGTGGAAGCGGCTAGTCTTGCCGGAGACAAGTCGTGAGCATTTCGGTTCAAAAGATTACCAAGCGGTTCGGCGACTTCCTGGCGCTCGACGACGTCAGCCTGGAAGTTCCCGCCGGATCGCTGTTGGCCCTGCTGGGGCCATCGGGGTCGGGCAAAACGACCCTGCTGCGGATCATTGCGGGCCTGGAAGGAGCCGACGAAGGCACGGTGCTGTACGAGGACGAAGACGTCACCGACGCTTCGGCCCGCGACCGCAACGTCGGCTTCGTGTTTCAGCACTATGCCTTGTTCCGTCACATGT
>DATJTR010000622.1:0-5939 GCA_035503215.1 Pirellulales bacterium | reverse complement strand
CAGCCGCCGCCGTTGGCCGAGTGGATCATCAATCTCGGCGAGGCGGCCGAATACATGTTCGATCACTGTCTCTATCAGGACAATCTGGTCGGCGTCGATTTCTGCGAGCAGATGGTGCGCGAGACGAACCCCTCGGTGTTTGCCCGGGCCGAAACGACCGCGTCGCCCCACGCCGCGCTGCACGGCTACCGCACCATCGCCGACATCATGAGAGCACTGAACCCGTTCACGGGCGAATTCTATCTCGAGTCGCTGCACATGAGCCGCGTGACGCGCGAGATGTTCTGTTTGATGGAAGGCCGCCACGTCCATCCTTCAACCCTTTATCCCGGCGGCGTCGGCACCGTGCCCAGCGTGCAACTCTTCAACGATTACCTGGTCCGGCTGTTGAAATACGTCGACTTCATCAAGCGCGTCGTGCCTTTGCACGACGATCTCTTCGATTTCTTCTACGAGGCCCTGCCCGGCTACGAAGAAGTCGGCCGCCGCCGCACTTTGCTCGGCTGCTGGGGTTCGTTCAACAACCCCGATGTGTGCGACTACCGCTACGCCTCGATGAACGAGTGGGGAAAGGCGATGTACGTCACCCCCGGAGTCGTGGTCGACGGCCGCCTGATCACGACCGACCTGGTTGACATCAATCTGGGTCTGCGGATCCTGCTCGGCAGCTCGTTCTACGACGATTGGCAAAGCCGGGAAAAGTTCGTTTCTCACGATCCGCTGGGCAATCCGATCGACGCGCGCCATCCTTGGAACCAGACCACGATTCCCAAGCCGCAGAAGCGCGATTTCGCGGGCAAATATACCTGGGTGATGTCGCCACGCTGGCACGATCGCCGCAGCGGCGAACTATTGCCCCTCGATACCGGCGGCGGACCGTTGGCTCGGTTGTGGGCGACGGCGCTGGCCGGCAAGGTTGACATGGGCTACGTCAAAGCCACCGGCTCGAGCGTAAAGCTCTATTTCCCCAAAACCGTCAAGCTTCCCGAAATGGAATTCGAGTGGAAGATCCCACGCTGGAGCAACACGCTGGAGCGCGATCGGGCGCGCACTTATTTTCAGGCCTATGCAGCCGCCGCGGCACTGTTCTTCGTCGAGCAGGCACTCAAGGAAGTCCACGCCGGCCGTCTCCGCACCTCGACCGAATATCAAGTGCCGCAAGATGCCATCGGCTGCGGATTCCACGAAGCGGTCCGCGGGGTGTTGTCGCACCACGTGGTCATTCGCGACGGCAAGATCGCCAACTATCATCCCTATCCGCCCACCTGTTGGAACGCCAGTCCGCGCGATTCACAAGGCGTTCCCGGTCCCTATGAAGACGCGGTGCAAAACACCCCGATTTTCGAAGAAAACGACCGCGACCATTTCAAGGGCATCGACATCATGCGCACGGTGCGGAGCTTCGATCCCTGTCTCCCGTGCGGCGTCCACATGTACTTGGGGCCTGGCCGGGAATTGGAGGTTCATCATTCGCCGTCCTTCGGCATCCAGCGTCCTTGACCTTCGAGATTCCTTTCATGGCTCCCGAATTGCCTGCCTTGCCCGGCGCGACTGCCTTTGAACCGCAAAGCCTCGAAGAGGCCGAAATGCTGCTGGGCCAATTGGCCCAGGCCTTCATCGCGCCCGGCCACGCGTCGGCCGCCGGCAGCGCAGGCCGTAGCGAGCCAGCCCATGCGGCCATCGAGCGGCTGAAGTATTCGGAAGCCCGCTATCGCACGCTGGTCGAGCAGATACCGGCCATCACGTTCATGGCGTCGCTGGGCGAGGGCTTGGAAGAAAACGAAATCTACGTCAGTCCGCACATTGAAACGATGCTCGGCTTCACGCAGGAAGAGTGGCTGGGCGATCCGTTTCTTTGGTACCGGCAATTGCATTCCGACGATCGCCAGCGCTGGGGGGCTGAATTCGCGCGTACTTGCGCTACCGGGGTTGGCTTTAGTTCCGAGTACCGCTTCGTTTCGCGCGACCATCGCGAGGTGTGGGTACACGGCGAGGCCCGCATCGTGCGCGACGAAACGGGCCGGCCGATTTTTCTGCAAGGAATCGCCTTCGACATTACCGAGAGCAAGCGGGCCGAGCAGGCCCTCCGGCGCGCGGCCCGGGAACTGGAAGAGAAAGTTCAGGAGCGGACCGCGGCCTTGGAAGAAGCGACGCTGCGCGCAGAGTTGGCTAACCGCGCCCGGGCTTCCTTCCTGGCCAACATGAGCCACGAAATTCGCACGCCGCTCAACGCGATCATCGGCTTTGCC
Source organism: Pirellulales bacterium (assembly GCA_035503215.1). Lineage (GTDB taxonomy): Bacteria > Planctomycetota > Planctomycetia > Pirellulales > PALSA-1355 > DATJTR01. The sequence continues at coordinate 3,690 of DATJTR010000622.1, read as the reverse complement.
GATCTGCTTCGCCGCGGCGCCGACGGCGGCGAAGACGAACGGATGGAATGGCTCGACATCATCCGCGCCGGCGGCAAGCATTTGCTGGCACTGATCAACGATATTCTCGACCTGTCGAAAGTCGATGCCGGCAAGCTCGACCTGGAACAGGTCGCCTGTTCCCCGGTCAAACTCATCGACGAAGTCTGCTCCATACTCGGGCCCAAGGCCGAGGAAAAGCGACTGCGTCTGGAGGCGATCTTCGCCGGGCCGATCCCGGAAACGATCCGCACCGATCCGACCCGCTTCCGCCAGGTGTTGATCAACATCGCCGGCAACGCCATCAAGTTCACCGCGGCCGGACACGTCACGATCACCACCCGGCTCAGGCTTCCCGAGACCACCACGCCCAAACTGGTCGTCGAGATCGCCGACACCGGCATCGGCATTCCCGCCGAAAAGATCGCCGCGATTTTCGATCCCTTCACGCAGGCCGATTCGTCGATCACCCGGCAGTTCGGCGGCACGGGGCTGGGCCTGGCGATCAGTCGCCGACTGACCGAGATGCTGGGCGGCTCGATCGCGGTCGAAAGCAAAGTAGGGCGCGGAACGACCTTCACCTGCGAGATTGATACGGGGCCGCTCGCCGGAGTGCGCTTGCTGGAGAACGTGCGCACGCTTGCCGACGTCCGAGCCAGCGTGCCGGCGACTGTCCCCCTCCCCGTCCTCCATCATCGCATCCTCGTTGTCGACGACGGCGACACCAATCGCAAGCTCATTCAGTTGGTGCTGGGCAGGGTTGGCGCGCGAGTGGAGGCGGCCGAAAACGGCCGGCAAGCGGTCGAGCGGGCGACGACCGAGCCGTTCGACCTGATCCTCATGGACATGCAAATGCCCGTCATGGACGGCTATGAAGCCGCGGCCACGCTGCGTGAGCGCGGAGTGACAGTCCCGATCATCGCTTTGACCGCCAATGCCATGAAATGGGACGAACAGCGCTGCCTCGACGCCGGTTGCTCGGGCTACCTATCGAAGCCGATCGATCAAGATCTACTGCTGGTTACGGTTGCCGCGGCGCTGGGCGTTGAGGCCAGCTCGCCGACCGCGACGTCCGCCGCGCCTGCCCCCCCGCCCACGCCCAAGGCCTCGCCGGCAACTGCTGCGCGGCAGAAAATCTTTTCGTCTCTTCCCACCGACGATCCGGAGTTCCGCGAGGTCGTCGCTCGATTCATCGAACGACTGCACGAGCAGCTTGCCGTCATGCGCGAACTGTTCGAGTCGGGTAAACTGATCGAGCTGGCCGGGCTGGCCCATTGGCTGAAAGGCACCGGAGGCACGGCCGGCTTTCCCGCCTTCACCCAGCCGGCAGCCGAGTTGGAACGTCGCGCCCGGAGCAAGCAAACCGCGGGCATCGCGGAACTGATTGCCGAAATCGCCGCGATTGCCGATCGCATTGCGATCGAGTGAAGCGGCTCAATCGACGTCGGCGTGTTGGAGTTGAACTCGCACGATCTCGGCCCGGCAGTGGAAAAAGGCGTCGAGCACCGTGGGGTCGAAATGCTTTCCTCGCCCTTCTTCCAGAATCTCCATGCACTGGTTCAGATGAAACGGCGGCTTGTAAGGCCGTCTGCTGCTCAAGGCGTCGAAGACGTCGGCCACGGCGGTGATCCGGCCTTCGATCGGAATGTCATCGCCGGCCAGACCCAGGGGGTAGCCCGATCCGTCCCATTTCTCGTGATGACTCAAGGCGATCGTGGCCGCCATCGTGAGCACTGGCGAATCCGAGGCTTCGAGCAACCGCGCGCCCATCTCGGTATGACAGGCCAGCGTGTTCACTTCATGATCGCCCAGGTTCTGCGTGATCCGGCGGCCGTAACCGCTGTGTTTTTGCATGATCTCGAATTCTTCGGGCGTCAATTTCCCGGGCTTGAGCAAAATCGCGTCCGGAACCCCGATCTTGCCGATATCGTGCAACTGCGCCGCCTGCTCTAAAATCTCCAGCCGCTCCCCCTGCCAGCCCAACTGGCGGGCGATCAGGCAGGCGTAGCGGCCGACGCGCAACACGTGTTGCCCCGTGTCGTCGTCGCGGAATTCGCCCGCCCGGGCCAGACAGTGAATCACTTCTTGCCGCGAGCGAATCAAGTCGGCCGTGCGGCGGAAGACTTCGGCCTCCAGTTCGCGAGAGTAGCGGGTCAGATGATCGTGATGCTGCTTGAGCGACAGGACGTTGTTCACCCGCGGAATCAATTCCGTCGGGTCGATCGGCTTCATCAGAAAATCGTTTGCGCCCAGGTCGAGCGCTTTGCGCTTCATCGCCTGGTCGGTCAGCGTCGTCAGGATCACGACGGGCAAACGAGACCAATGCGGGTCGGCACGCAGCGCGGCCAGAATATCAAGTCCGCTGACCTGCGGCATCACCATGTCCAACAGCACGACGTCCGGCTGTTGGTCGTAGGCCAAGGCGATGGCGTCGTGCGGCTCGCTGGTCGTTACGATCTGCTCATAACCGGCCAGGCTCAGATAGCGCCGCGCAACCTCCACATTGGCCGGCTCGTCGTCGACGATCATGACCTTGCTGGTCCGCAGATTGCGATCCCCTTGCGGGAAGCGCACGTCGGATGCTTTGAACGCTGCACCGGTTTTGTTGGCCGCTGGCGACTCTGAGTCGATCGTCGTCATCTTGTTATCCGTTGGCGAACACAGAAGCACGCGCTTTTCGACAGGTCTCGCGGGGGAGACCGCATGGATACGAAATCCCCATGCCCGGGTCATCCCGCAATGCAACCATAGTTCTCAAAACTCGACCGGTGTGTAGTCTCCCCCCATTTCGCCGTGCGGCTTGACGCGCCAGGCACCCGCCTGTCCGACGTGTTGCGCGAGAGGGGGGGAAAGAGCTGCCGACCGGCCGGACCCCCTCGAAAACGCGAGAAAAAACGTCTTTTTTCGAACTTCGGCCGCCTTGCCTGGGTCGCTTCGCAAGCGGCGCAGCCAATTTCCCAGAACAGTGCTGCCGGTCGTGCCGGCCGGTCCACCAGCACCACGCGTAACGATTGCGCCGCGGAACCGACCAGCGATCAATCCGGGCTGTTAGCTGGCAGCGCCCGCGAGCTGTGGCGGCTGCCCGGCGGCCGCTTGCAATGCGCCGTTTTCCGCCCGGCCGGCTTGAACCAGGCGATGGACATAGCAGAGTTTTTCCACGACCGGCGGCACGAACACTTCGGGTACCAGGTCCACAAGCCCCATCGTCCGGTTCAACTCGTTGAGCGCGATCCCCAGTTCTTGGTAGCGAGAGAGCATGGCTGCGAAATCGGCCCGAAACAGGTCGCGTACGCCGCCAAAACCCATGTTCTCGGCCGTATCGAGTGCTGCAGCCATGTCCATGTAGGAGCCCCAGGTTTCGGCAAAATCTTCCCAGGGATGCATCGTGGCATAGGCACTGATAAAGCTCTGTGTCCAATCGGCAGGCGGCCCCTCGGCATAATGCCGCTTGAGCGCCTCCGCGTAGGTCGGATGGTCGTGATCGCCGAACACGGCTCGGCACTCATCTTCGCGCCGTCCCTTGACCAATTGATCCCAATAATAGTGCCCGATCTCGTGGCGGAAATGGCCAATCAAGGTCCGTTGCGCTTCGCCCATCACCACGCGCAGCCGCTCGCGCTCGGCATCGTCGGCTTCGCGAATGTTGATCGTAATCCGACCTTTGTCGTGCCC
>DATJTR010000621.1:0-13675 GCA_035503215.1 Pirellulales bacterium | reverse complement strand
CGCAGTTTGGTGCGCCACTGGGGAGCGATTTCGTTGTCGACGACCAGGTGCTGTACGTCTTTCAGCGGAGCCAGGTGGGCCAGGCTTTGGTGTCCGAATTTGGTGCTGTCGGCGACGACGATCGTTTCCTCGCCGGCCCGCATCATCGCCCGTTCGGTTTCAACCAGCAGCAGGTTGCTGTTGTAGAAACCGCGTTCGTTGATCCCTGCCACGCTGAGCACGGTGCGACGCACGTTGAGCCGGGCCAGCATTTCGTTGGCGTGGGGTCCCAGGGTGACGCCGGTGCGGGGATAGACATAGCCGCCCAATAAGACTAGGTCACTGTTCTTATGAGCCGCGAACAAATTCGCTACAGGCAGCGAATTCGTCACCACCTGCAGCGGCCTGCCCACCAACAATCGGGCCACCTCGTAGGTCGTGCTGCCGCCATCCAATAGCAGCGTGTCGCCATCCTCGATCAATTTGACCGCTCGCTGGGCAATGAGCCGCTTTTTGTCCCACTGCGCGGGATCGCGCTCGTCGAAATCGGGCAGGCGGGGACGCGGTCCGGCATAGAACACGCCGCCGTGCGTTCGCTTGGCCACTCCACTCTCTTCCAAATGGTCGAGATCGCGGCGAATGGTCGACTCGGAGACTTGCAGCTCCTCGACCAATTCCGGTAGCGAAGCGAAACCGCGACTGCGGACCACTTCGAGCAATTGCTGCCGCCGCTGATCAACGAGCACGACAAAGCCGCCTGGCTGCGAAGAACGTAGCGATTGGGTGGGATGGTGTAGATGAATGACTTCATGCCAATTATGCCCGCAATTGAGACGTGAATCAATCATCTTATGAAAGAATTCTATCGTAACATGATTGAAATAATTCAACTACAGTCCTTGTAACGAGTTAGGCAGAAGTGATGGGGCGTCTGCGTGGAGTTTTCCGGTCCGGCGGAATGAGATGATAGTAGAATTCAGTCATTCCGCTGCCGCGGAAGGATGTGTTCGGCGACAATCGGGCGTTGAATGATCTCGGTCGAATTCAGAACGGAGTCAGTCGCGCTTTGGCCAAGGTTCTGCAACTCGTTCGCCGTCTCGATCGTGCTCCGGCGGTATCGTCGCCATCGGGCTGGCGGCTCCGTCCTTACGCCGGCGAGGCGGACATCCCGATCTGGCTCGCCCTGCGCGCGGCGGCATTTGCCGGCAGTTCGATCGGCGTGCGGCCTTGGACCCTGGCCGATTTCGAGCGCGAAATACTGGCGAAGTCTTGGTGGCGGCCCGAAGCGATTTGGTTCGTCGAAGCGGTCGATCGCGAATCAGCGCTAGCGATCGGCACCGCCACGCTCGCGCGCCGCGGACGCGTCGGCAAGGATCGCGCGGTCATCCATTGGCTCGCGGTGTTGCCGGAGTTTCGCCGGCGCGGCGTTGGACGGTTGCTCGTCGCCCAACTTGAGCGGCTGGTGTGGCGCGGGGGCGAGCGCGAGCTGGCTTTGGAAACACACGACGCCTGGACCGAAGCGGTCGCATTCTATCAGGCGCTTGGTTACCGGCCGTCCACTCGAGACGAATGAAAAATGAATTGCGCCCGGGCCGCGTCAGCCGACGCGGACCAAGCCATTTTCGATGCGCACTTTGCCGGCGGCGATTAGCCGCAGCGCTTCGGGATAGGCTTCGCATTCGGCAGCGAAGACGCGAGCGGCCAGCCGGTCGGGAGTGTCGTCGTCGAGCACCGGCACGGTGCGCTGCAGGATGATTGGCCCGTGATCGTAGAGGTTATCGACGAAATGGACCGTGCAACCGCTCACTCGGGCGCCGGCGGCCAGCACGGCTTCGTGGACGCGATGGCCGTAAAATCCGTGGCCGCAAAAAGCGGGAATCAGGGCCGGATGGATGTTGACCACGCGATTCTCGAAATCGGCCGGAACAAACACGTGCTTCAAGAAGCCACCCATCACCACCAGGTCGACCTGCGCCTCGCGGCACTGATCGAAAATCGCTTGGCTGAAGGCGGCATCGTCGGCAAACCGTCGGCGCTCGACGATTGCCGTGGCGATGTCGGCCTCGTGGCCGAATCGCAGACCACCGGCGGCGGGGTTGCTGGAAATGACCAGCTCGATGCGGGCTTCGAGCTGGCTGGCCTTGATCTTGGCCAGCAGGTTTTCGAGCGTCGTCCCTCCGCCCGAGATGAGCACCGCGAGCCGCAGCGGCCGGCGAGGCTGAAACGAGAAAATGGGCGCCCCGGCGTTCACGCGTGGACCACCTTCACGTAAAGCTGCACTTCGGCCGGCCCGATCTTGATCGCTTGCGGTTCGACTCCATCCAGGGGCGCAAGTTCGACGGCGGTGGCCAGCGTCTCGGCCTTGATATAGTCGGCGAATTGTTCGATGGCCGAGAGCACTTCCACGTCGTCCGTCACCACGCCAATGGCGATGCGATCGGTGTACTGGCAATCCATGTCGCGACGGACCCCCGCAATGGCGTGCGTCAACTCGCGGGCCGTGCCTTCGGCCAAAAGCTCGGGCGTGAGCTCGGTCGACAGGACGACCACTCCCGCCGGCCCTTGCGCCGCGGCCCAGCCGGGCTTGGCCTGGAGGCGGACTTGCACATCTTCGCCGTCCAGAGTGACTGGTCCATCGGGCAAGTCGAGCGTCACCCGACCGCCATTTTCCAACTGAGCAAACAGGGCGGCCGCGTCGGCCTTGGCAAGAGCGGTTTTCACGGCCGGCAAGCGTTTGCCCAGCCGGGGACCGAGGCGTTTCAGGTCGGGCAAAATCGTGTAGCTGATGTATTGATCAGCCCGCGGCGGGTATTCGACCTCTTTCACGTTCAGTTCTTCTGCCACCAGCGCGCAATGTTCTTCGAGCCAATCGAGGTGCTCTCGATTGGCCAGCACCACTTCAACCTTGGCCAGCGGCTGCCGCACTTTGAGCTTGGCCGTCATGCGGGCCGAACGCCCTTGCGACACGACTTCGCGCACCAGCCGCATGCGGGCCGACAGGTCGGGATCGTTTGACGAAAGGTCGGGATCGTCCGCTTCGGCCGAGGGGTTGGGAAAGTCACAGAGATGCACGCTCTCCAGCGTGCGGCCGGCAAACGGCGCCACGGCCAGGTTCTGCCACATCTTCTCGGCCACGAAGGGGACGAACGGGGCCACGAGTTTGGTCGTCGCCAGCAGGCATTCGTACAGCGTCCAGTGCGCGTCGAGCTTGTCCGGGCTTTCGCGGTCGGCGGCCCAAAAGCGGTCGCGGCTGCGACGCACGTACCAATTGCTCAAGGCATCGACGAATTCGATGATCTGCTGGCAGGCGCCATAGTTGTCGTAAGCATCCATCCGCTCGATCACCGCGGCTACCGTGCGGCCGAGCTCGCCCAGAATCCAGCGATCGAGTTCGCTGCGCTTGCCGATCGGTCGATAGCCGCGACCCTTCGACAGTTCTGCGGACGAAAGTTGCTCGACCGATCCGGCCAGCCGCTCGGCCGGATCGAAACGGTCGATGTTGGCGTAGATCGTGAAGAAGCTGTAGGTGTGCCAAAGCCGCAGCAGGAACTCGGGAATGCTGTCCTTGATCGCCTGCTCGTTGTAGCGGATCGACGTCCAGGGAGGCTGATTGGCAAAGAAATACCAGCGCAGGGCGTCGGCCCCATAACGATCGAGGATTTCGCCGGGCTCGCGGTAGTTCCGCTTGCTCTTGGACATTTTCTGTCCGTCTTCGCCCAGCATCAGCCCCAGCACGATGCAGTTGCGAAACGGATGAGGATAAGAGGGCCGCGGGGCATCGTCCGGCGTGTCGCCAGCCGGCGCCTGGACGCCGTCGGACCAGAGCATCGTGCTGGCGGCCAATAGGCTGTAGAACCAGCCACGGGTTTGATCGATTCCCTCGCTGATGAAATCCGCAGGGAACTGACCGCGGAATTGCGCGTGTCCCTGGTGGGGATAGCCCCATTGGGCGAACGGCATTGCGCCGGAGTCGAACCAGCAATCAATCACTTCCGGCACGCGGCGCATGCGCGCTCCGCCGGGGCCGGCATAGGTGACGGCATCGATGTACGGCTTGTGGACCTTGAGGTGGTCGGAGAGCGCGGGATTGGCACGTTTGGCTGCTTCCCAAACCTCGGTGCCTTGCACGCCTGGCTTTCCCAACAGTTCGGCGTAGCTGCCGACCGCTTCGCGATAATTCGGATCGCGGTCCGAGACCCAGATCGGCAGCGGAGTGCCCCAGTAGCGCTCGCGCGAGAGGGCCCAATCGACGTTCGCCTCCAAAAAATTGCCGAATCGGCCTTCGCGGATATGCTCGGGCAGCCAAGTCACCTGCCTGTTGTTGGCCAGCATCGCCTCGCGGAACGCCGTGGTGCGGATGAACCAGCTTTTCCGCGGATATTGGATCAGCGGATCGTCTTCCGCCCGCCAGCAAAAGGGATACTCGTGCAGGTACTGCTCCTGATGGAACAGCAGGCCGCGATGCCGCAGCGTGCGGGCAAGATCCTTGTCGGCCTCTTTCACCCAGCGGCCTTGATAGTCGGGCGCTTCGGCCGTGAAACGGCCGTCGGGGCCCACGGCACAGATCAATTGCGGTCCTTCGCCGGCAACGAAGCGGGCCTGCTCGGCCAGAAGGAAATCGTAGTCGACCTCGCCGAAGGCGGGCGCCTGATGAACGACGCCCGTGCCAGTGTCGACGGTGACGAAAGTCGCCGGCACGACGCGCCAGGCCAGATGCTGGCTGGCCGGGGGCTCGCCGTCGTTCGCTAGCCGGCCAGATTTGTTGCCCAGCTCTCGGTAGTAATAGTCAAAGGGCGGCACGTAGCGCAGGCCGATTAGTTGCTCGCCGAGGAACGTTTTCAGCACGCGCAGCTCGCGACCGACCTTGCCGGCGAGCGCTTCGACGAGCGGCTCGGCGACGATCAATTGTCCGCCGTCGCCGTCGTCGACCAGGGCGTAGCGGATTTCGGGATGGACCGCGGCGAATTGGTTGCTGGGCAGGGTCCACGGGGTGGTGGTCCAGACAAGCAGCGACGTTTTTTCCCAGGCTTCGACCAGCGGAGTTTTTTCGGCCAGGGGAAAGCGGACATAGACGCTGGGATCGGCCACCTCGCGATAGCCTTGTCCGACTTCGCCCGAGCTGAGCGCTGTGCCTCCTTGCGCCCACCACCAGACGATCTTATGTCCTTGATAGAGCAGCTCGCGGTCATAGAGATTCTTCAGCGCCCACCAGACGCTTTCGACGTAGCTCTGGTGATAGGTGACATAGGCCTGGTCGAGGTTGACCCAAAAGCCGATGCGCTCGGTCATGATCTCCCATTGCCGGGTGTAGCGGAACACGCTTTCCAGGCAGCGGTGGATGAACGGTTCGACGCCGTAGGCTTCGATCTCCTCCTTGGAGTGGATGCCGATTTCCTTGCAGACTTCGACCTCGACCGGCAGACCGTGCGTGTCCCAGCCCGCCTTGCGCTCGCACAAGTAGCCGCGCATGGTGCGGTAGCGCGGGAACAGATCTTTGATCGCCCGCGTCAGGCAGTGGGCCGGATGGGGAAGGCCGTTGGCCGTGGGGGGGCCTTCGTAGAAGACGAAACGAGGGCGGCCGGCACGGCGGGCGAGCGACTTTTCGTAGATTCCCTGCTCGGACCAAAAACGCAGGATTTCCGCCTCCAATTGCGGAAAACGGACCGATCCTTCTACCGGCTCGAACATCGCTTTGGCGCCCCGGGGGCGAGGGAAAGTTTGACGAAAAGGATGAATAGAACACGCGGGGCAGGCGTTTGCAATTGCCGATCGACGGCCCTCCTGCTGGCCTGCAGTGGCGAGTGCCACGACGATACGATAAAAGAAAGAAGAGCGGACAGAGAGGTTCGCGCCGCAGCGCCGGCAAGATGGTACAAGAGGCGAGCAGCATGGCGCGCCCTGTATCAAACGGGGCACTTGCGGCGCGACGGCAGAGGCATCTAGAAGCACCACGGTCCTCGTGAAACGCTGCGCTGGCACTTGTTGGAAAGAGTGCCCCGCGTTTCACCGGGAAGGGTGCCTCGGTGTCGGCGTAGACCTGTTCAGGCACCGACGGATGGGATTCCAGCGATGGCGGAAATTCAATGGTGGTACGCCCGGGATGACGAGCAGCTAGGGCCGCTTTCCCCCGGCGAGCTTCGCCGCCTGGCTGCCGGTGGCGGACTCGCCCCCACCGACCTCGTATGGCGCGAAGGGATGAACGAGTGGGCGCCCGCCGCGCGAATCAAGGGACTCTTTCCCGAATCGCGCGAGGCGGCAGACGAACCACTCGGCTCGCAAAGCGTGGCCCCGTCGGCGCCGGCCACCGGTCCCTCGTCCGGCATCGGCAAACAGGCCGAGCTGTCGGCTCCGCCGCCGGAACCGACGATGCCCCCCGAGTCGTCGCCAGGCGAGATGTTTGGCGGTGATTTGCCGAATGGCGGCGGCACGCGGCCGGGACCGATCGAATCGGGATTGTTCCGCACGGTCGATTCGGCCACGGCCGAAGCGTCGTTCGCGACCGAACGCGACACGGCCGCGGCGCGAAAGCCGTCCCGAATTCCGCTGGTGCTCTTCCTGGTGCGCGGAGTGCTATGGGGAACGTGCGGGCTGGTCGTGCTCCTCGGCGGCCTGCTGTTCAGCATGGCGCGGCTGCGTGGCACATCGCCCACCGAGGAGGCCGCTTCGGCGACGGTGTTGGGGATGTTCTTTATCGGCGCCTACGTCGTGGCCCAAGCGGGCGAGAAAATCTCGCAGCTCGTGCTGTCGTTCGTCGAACGGCGGCGCGAGGATTGACGCCGTAGCGGACATCGCAGCCGACGCGTCGTGAGTATTTACTCCGCGGGCGCGGCCCCTGCAGCAGTCTCGCCCTTGAAGTCGCCGGCGGTGACGATGACCAGCCGCTTGGGATCGAAGAATTTCTTCATCGCGGCCAGTACGGTCTCGGGCGTTTGCGATTCGATTTTCTTCTCCAACTCGGCGTAATACTTCATCGTGCGGCCGGCATAGAGATTCTCGGCAATCACGGCCGTCAGGTGGGCATCGCTGGCCCGCCCGACCTTTTCTTCTTGCAAGAACCCGCTCTTGGCCTGGGCCAGTTCTTCAGCAGTCGGGCCGTCGGCCAAGAGCCGAGTGAGCTCTTCATTCATCGCGGTCTGGACTTTGCTTTCGTTCATCGGATTGTAGATCGCATAGAGGACCAGCGACCCGCGGCGATCGACGGCGTCAGCCATGAATTGGGAGCCGACTCCGTACGACAAGCCTTCCTTCTGTCGGACGCGATCGCTCAGCCGCGACGAGAGTGTGCCGCCCCCCAGCACGAAATTGCCGAGCACCAGCGGAGCAAAGTCGGGATCGGTGTCACGCAGGCCGAACACTTCGCCAGCGACAAACACGGCATTGGCCTTGTCGGGCGTCAGGATCTGTTGCTGGCCGCCGGCTACTTTCTCGAACACCACTTGCTCGATCCGTTGATACGGCTGCTTGGCAGTCCAGCCGTCAAACGTTTTTTCCAACAGGGGACGGGTTTCTTCGGGATCGAAATCGCCGATCAACACCACCTGGCCGGCCTGACTGCCCAGAAAGTCGCCATACAGCTTTTGGAAGTCGGCGATTTTCAGTGCCGTGATGTCTTCGATCTCTTCTTGCGGCGTGGGAATGTAGCGGACGTCGTCCTTCGAATAGGGGTTGATCGTTCGCCGCATCCGCGTGAGGGCCAGGCTTTGCGGGTCGGTCAATTGCTCGTCGAGATTGGCCAGGCTTTCGCGCTGCATCTCGCCCCACTCTTTGTCCGGCAGGGCCGGCTCGCGGAGCACCTGCTTCAAGAGGTCGAGCACCACCGGCAGATTCGACCGCTTGGTCTCCAGCGAAAAAGTGGCCAGCCCTTTGTCGCCCTCGGCGCGCAAGGTCGCCAGGTTCTTGTTGAGTCGATCTTGCAATTCTGCCCGCGACAGTTGCTTGGTGCCGCGGGTCATCAAATCGGGCAACAGTTCGCAGGCCGCGCGATAGCGCCGCAGGCTTTCCTTGCTGCCATAGCGCAGTTCGACGTGCAGGTGCACGGTGTGGCCGCGGGTCTTCTTGGGCAGCAGCACCGCTTTGATTCCCTTGCCCAGCGAAATAGTCTGGCTGCGGGCATCGATGTTTTCCGGCGACGTGTCGAATTCTTCCCCGGCGGCGATCGACTCGCGCGGTTTGAAATCGGCGAACAGCTCCTTCTCCGAAGGCGCGGCCGGGATGGTCACACGGTCGGGCTTCTCGGTCGGAATGAACATGCCGCTGGTGCGGTTCGAGCGGATCAGATAGGTCGAGGCCACGCGGTCGACGTCCTCCGGCGCGACTTTTTCAATCCGGTCGCGATACAGGAAAAACAATCGCCAGTCGCCTTGCGAGGCCCAATTGCTCAGGTCGATGGCCAACTGACCGCTGTTGGCGGCCAGCAGTTCGCGCTGCTTGAGAATCTTGAGGCGTGCGCGTTCGACTTCCTCAGAGGTGATCTTTTCTTTGCCGACCGTTTCGGCCCCCTCGATCAGCGAACTTTGTGCCTCGTCGAGCGAATCTTCCTTGCGGACTTCGGCCACGACTTCGAACACGCCCGGGTCGTGCCAACTGCTGGCGTCGACCTGGATGCTGGTCGCCTTCTTGGTTTCGACCAGCGATTTGTGCAGCCGGCCCGACGGCGCGTTGCCCAGCACCTCGGCCAGAATCTTCAGCGGCGCGAGATCGGGATGGGCGCCGGCCGGAATATGATACAGCGCGCCGCACAGTCCCAGGTCGCCGACGCGGCGCAACGTCACCGTGCGCTCGCCGTCTTGCGACGGCTCTTCGGTGTAAGTGCGGTCGAGCTTGCGGGTCGGTTTGGGAATGGCCCCGAAATACTTGTCGATCATTTCGACCGTCTTGTCCTCGTCGCACTTGCCGGCCACGACGAGCATGGCGTTGTCGGGCTGGTAGAACTTGACGTAGAACTGCTTCAGCCGCTCGATGGGGACCCGTTCGATGTCGCTGCGGTTGCCGATGGTCACCTTGCCGTAGTTGTGCCATTCGTAAGCCGTGGCCAACAGCCGCTGATAGAGCAATGTGCCGGGCGAATTCTCGCCTCGCTCGAATTCGTTTCGCACGACCGTCATTTCCGAGATCAGGTCTTCGTGGCTGACCTTGCTGTTGACCATGCGGTCGGCTTCCAAGGCCAGGGCGAACTCGAGATTGTCTCCCGTGGCCGGCAGCGTTTCGTAGTAATTCGTGCGGTCGACCCAGGTGGTGCCGTTGAAGCGCGCCCCGCGTTCTTGCAAGGCCTTGGGAATGTGGGCGTAGGTGGGGGTGCCTTTGAACAGCATGTGCTCGAGCAGGTGAGCCATGCCGGTTTCGCCGTAACCTTCGTGCCGCGAGCCGACGAAGATCGTCAGATTGACCGTGACGGTCGGCTTGGAGATGTCGGGGCAGACGAGCAGTTGCAGCCCGTTGTCGAGGCGATACTCGCTAAACCCCTCGATCGTGGTGACCTTCGTGGCCGCCGCGAAGGCAACCGCACCGGCGCTGGCCATCCAGGCCGCCACCACGAGGCCGCAGGCAACCGTCCACGAAACCGCCCGACGGCGACTGGCAAACCACACCATGAGAAGCATCCTTTCTTTCACAGATTTCTTTGCGGCGCGAAACCTTTGACGCGCAGGGTCGATTATACGCCTCAGGCCCCCAGGCGATAGTCCTGGTGCACGGGTGGCGTGCTGGCGCCGCGCGTGTTCGCCGCTCGGCGCGCGTCGCGATCCAGTCGCTGCTAAGCCGCGCTGGGGCCGCGGCTTGCATCGCGCACCAGGCAGGGGTAAACTCTCGCTGCCTCGCGCGCGGGAGTGTCGTGTGCGCGCGGTGCTCACGACGACTGCCGTGGAGCACCGCTGGGCGTGTTTTCGCCCCCGCTGGTGGCCGATTCTTTCGCTGGCAAACGCGCGCGAACGGTGGCGCTACGCACCATTGGTTAAGGAGAGCCCGAATGACTCGCTGGCTGGGTGCCGTCTGTGGTGGATTGTTGATCGTAGTCCTGGGCTGGACCTACCTGGCCAGCGGACCTTTCGCCCCGCGGCCGGCCGCGGCCATTGACAGCCGCCCGAACCGCCCCGACGCTCCCTACTGGCCGCAGTGGCGGGGACCGAACCGCGACGACATTTCGCCCGACACGGGCCTGTTGCACGAATGGCCCGAAGGGGGCCCGCCGCTGGCCTGGAAGCACGAGGGCCTGGGGGCCGGTTTTTCCAGCGTGACGATCGATCGCGGCCGCATCTTCACGATGGGCGATCGCGACGACGCGCAGTGGGTGATCGCGCTGGCGCTTGACGACGGCGCCGAACTGTGGCGCACCAGGATCGGCGAGCCGTGGGACCCGACCGGTTACAGCGGCCCGCGCTGCTCCCCTACGATCGATGGCGATCGAGTGTATGCTCTTGGCCCGCACGGCGACCTGGTCTGTCTGCGCGTGGCCGACGGCGAGGAAGTGTGGCACAAGAATCTGATCCAGGATTTCGGCGGAAAAGTCCATTCGGTGTGGGGTTACAGCGAGTCGCCGCTGGTCGATGGCGACAAATTGGTCTGCACCCCCGGCGGACCGGAAGCGGGCATCGTCGCGCTGGATAAGAAGACAGCCGAAGAAATCTGGCGCGTGGCCATTCCCCCCCTCGGCGAGCGCGGCAGCAACGGAGCCGGATATTCCTCGATCGTCATCAGTCACGGGGCGGGCGTGAAGCAATACGTGCAACTCGTCGGTCGCGGAGTCGTCGGCATCGCGGCCGAATCGGGAAAGTTTCTGTGGGGCTACAACGCCGTGGCCAATGCCACCGCCAACATTCCCACGCCGCTGGTCCACGAGAATTACGTCTTTTGTTCCACCGGCTCCGGAGCCGGTGCCGCCCTGCTGGAACTCAAGCCGGCCGACGATGGCGGCGTGCGGGCCGACCAGGTTTATTTTCTGGAAGGTAAGGAACTGCAGAATCACCACGGCGGCATGGTGATGTTGGGCGATTACGTCTATCTCGGCCACGGCCACAACAAGTGCGATCCTACGTGCCTGGAGTGGAAGACCGGCAAGGTCGTGTGGCGAAAGCATCCCGGTGCCGGCTCCGGCACGGGCCACCTCACCTATGCCGACGGCGATCTCTACCTGCGTTACGAGAAGGGGCCGATGACCCTCGTCACCGCCACGCCCAAAGAGTACGAAGAGCGCGGCTCGTTCCGCGTTCCCGGTTCCGACAAGCCGAGCTGGCCGCACCCGGTCGTCACCGGCGGCAAGCTCTATCTACGCGACCAGGACACACTCTTCGTGTACGATGTGCGGAAGAAGGGGTGAGGCGGGAGGCTTGCAGGCTTGAGACTCGAGGCTTGAGTGGACGGGGGCGATTGAAGCCCCGTTTCGAAGCCCTCCTGCTCTGCTGCTCAACTTTCTACTGTCTACTATCTGGCCGCGTGAGCGGCCCTCCGGATGGGTGGCCGAGTGGTCTAAGGCGGCGGTCTTGAAAACCGCTGTGGGCGTAAGTCCACCGGGGGTTCGAATCCCTCCCCATCCGCCTTGAACTTTTGGCAATAGAGCGCATCGGAGAGAAGCAGAACGCAACCCAAAGAGTTACAAGACGTTCTGCGAATCGACGCTTTGAGACTCTTCGCTCCGCTGCGCTCCGTTTTCCCCGGTTTCGCTCGGCTGCTGCACCGGATTATGCAGCGCGCCAGCGGCCGACTTAAAGTGCTGGTCAGTCACCTGATAGTAGTGCTGCCGGGCGATGTCTTCGCTGTTTCCGAGCCACGCGCAAACCACGTGTGACGGGAACCGCTCGGCCAGTTCGGTCTGCCGGCTGGCCCGCAGGTTGTGGAAAAGCCGCGGCCACGGTTCTAAGCCGGCCCGCTTCACGATCTTTTCAAACGTCGTCCGCAGGTTGCAGTTTCGCCAGCCCTTGGGACCATTCGAAGCGAGCCGAAACCGCTCGGCCACCACGTAGACCGCGCCGTCCGGGGCCACTTCGAACGCCTCGCGCAGCTCGGCCCGCAGTTCGGGAAAGAGCGGAATCGTGCGGGACGCCTTGCCGGGGTGGTGCTCGGTCTTGGGGCTGGTGACCAGCACCTTGTTTTCCTCCCAATCAACGTCCGTCCAGCGCAGCGACAGAACCTCGCTCGGGCAGCGCAGGCCGCCCCAGCGAGCCAGGGCGACGATCGACCGCCAGTTGCGGTCCCGGCACGCCTTGAGCACCGCGGCGGTCTCATCTGGCGTGATAAACCGCGCACGGTCGGGCATCGCCGGCTTGATGTTCACTTCGACGAATGGATCGAAGCCGATCAGCCGGTTGCGGATCGCTGCCCGTGTGATCATCTTGGCGAACTGCAACCGCTTGCGGACCGTCATTGGGGCCAGCTTCTTGTCGAGTAAATGCAGCTTGTAAGCGTCGGCATCCCCCGGGGTGATTTCGCGAATCGGCTTGTCCTCACCGAAATAGCCGATCAGCCCCTTGCGGCCTTGCTCCCAGATTTCCTTGGTCGCCGGCTTTACGTCGGTGCGACCGTCAACGTAGGACTCGACGAATTGCCCCAGCAGTCCCGACCCGCGGCGTTCGATCAAGCCAACGTCGGCCAGCTTGTCGAGCATCACGTCGTCGCGCTCGGCCACCCACTCGGCTGTCGCGTTGTCGATCCCATGCCCGAGCAGCTTGGCAGCGTTCAGGGCCTCGACGCGCGTCTTGAACGTGCGCGCAGCGTTCAGCGACACGTGGCCGAGCCGGATGCTCTTTCGCTTTCGATCGCGGCCGATGAATTGGACCGTCCGGTTGCCATTTTGGTCTGATGATATGCTTGCCATGTGATTTTGCCCTCCCTTTGAAAAAACGAACCTCTACGATCGTCGCTGTGAGCCTCGGGGCCCTCTTTTGGTATCTGATCCCCACTCGGCTCGCATGGCGCCAGCCGGCCGCCAGTGCGTTCAGTCGATAACGTCGCCCAATCGCAGCAATGTCTCAACGTCCTCTTGCCTAACTTCAAGCACGTCCGCAATCTCGTCTTCCGATTCGCCGATCCGATAGAGCGCCTCACAAAGCTTGACGCGCACGGCCAGGATTTGTTGTTGTAGCCCCGGCGCCATCGTCTCGGTTTGCCCCGTTTCGATTGCATGCCATAGGAGCCGCCTCAACTCGGCTTTCAATTCGTCGATCCCCGGCTCGGGCTCGTCCATCTTTGCACCCCTTCGGTCAAAATCGCCCCGAACCCGTCTGGCCTGCGTCCCACAACGGGCCCGGGGCTGAAAACACACGTCACGGCCGCATCAGCCGGCCACCAGCGCCGGCAACCCACCTTGCGCCCAGAACCGCGCCACTAGCACGGCCGTCTCGGGTGCGAAAGCGTTCGGGTTGTCGTCAATGTCTGGGCGTAGCTCGCATAACCCGGTGCCCGCCTTCCGGCTTTCGCAGTTCGGCAGGCCGGTTCGCTTGGGCCGTCCAAATCGACGCTCCGGTGCACGCTGTGCCATCCCCAGCTTGGCGGCGTGACGCCATAGCTCCATAAGCCGGGCCTTGTAGGTCCGAACCGTGTGCGGCGAGCGCCCACTTGATTCGAGGTAAGCCACGAATCGTCGGATCGGCCCGGGTCCAATTTGCGAAATGCGCAGCCCCTCGTTTCCCGCTCGGCAGAATCTCTGAGGTGGACCCCAACTGTTGGACAGTTTTGGGGCTTGGATAAGGTGTAGCGTCACTGGGCC
>DATJTR010000620.1:0-7153 GCA_035503215.1 Pirellulales bacterium | reverse complement strand
CACGTCACCGTTGCTGTTAAAAAGCGTCACAGCGGCGCCGGCCAAGGGACTTTCGCCAGCACTCGGATCGCTCGGGTCATAGTCGGGTGAACCGGCCGACTGCTCGGAAAACACCACGCCCGACACAGTTCCCGGATCGGTCAACAACAGCGGAAAATCGTCGCCGCTCTGAGATTGGTGCGGTTCGAGCAGGATACCGCTGATCGAACCCGTGCCCGCCGTTCCGGTCGATCCACTCGCGGGAATCGCCGTGTCGGCATCGTAGCCATCGGGCGGCACGACGCTGAGCACATATCCGGCCGATTCGGTGGCATCCGGCTCGATCGCGTTGGAGCCCGCTTCCTTCGA
Source organism: Pirellulales bacterium (assembly GCA_035503215.1). Classification (GTDB taxonomy): domain Bacteria; phylum Planctomycetota; class Planctomycetia; order Pirellulales; family PALSA-1355; genus DATJTR01. The sequence continues at coordinate 6,805 of DATJTR010000620.1, read as the reverse complement.
GAAAAGCTCGAGCGGGAGCGCGGCGTTGGGCGCCAGATCCGCGAACCTGTAATTGCCGTTCGCATCCGTGGTCGTGGTGCCGACCTCCGCTCCGTCGGCAGTACTCAATTCGACGGTGACGCCCGGCAGCGGCGATTCGCCCGTGGCCGGCTCGCTGGGGTTGTAGTCGGACGAGCCGGCCAATGGCTCGACGAAAACGGTTCCTGACAAGGCGGCCGACTGCACGATCTCGCCAAAATTGTTGCCCGTGCCATTGGTGCCCGCCGCCAAATCGACATTGTCAATGGCGTTCGACGCCGTGGTGCCGCTGTCCTGGCTGCCGACATAATCGGCGTCGGCCTCGGCTCCCGGCGGAGTCGAGACGGCGATCGAATAATCGCCGGCTGGAAGATTTGCAAAGCCGTACGACCCATCCAGCCCGGTAATGGTGGTCTCGGACGTTTCGCTGTCGTCGTCGAACAACGTGACCGTTACGCCGGCCAAGGGGGCCTCTCCGACCGTGGAATCGTCGGGCGTGTAATTCCCCAATCCCGCCGTCGTCTCCGAGAAAACGTACCCAGACAGGCTGCCGGTCGGCGTGTCGGCAATCGAAATGGACGGCGACGCGGAGGCGAGCGAGGCCGCGTCAGCATCGATGGCCGCCGCTGCCGACGGCGCGATCGACGTGCCGCCGACATTGCTCGACATCTTGTCGGCCGCGATCCCCAGCCCGATCCTGCTCCACTGGTTGGGATCCGTGCAGCCAGCGTCCGCCGGATCGCTCAGCTCGGCGGGCCAGGCGCTGGCGGTGAGCAGTTGCCGCTCTTCGAGGAATTCCAGACTGAGATCGACTGCCCCTTGTCCGATTTGCGGCAGGAGCGCCCGCCGCCCGTCGAATCGAAGTTTACGGGGCTTGCGAAAGAACACGAATGCTTTCCCGGAGAGTAGGGCGCGCCCGTGCAGATCGTTCGATCCGGTGCTGCCGATCGACGAGCGGGCAATGTCCCGAGGACACCGCCGCGCTTCTCCTCCATCTGCCCGCCGCCCCTCTGCGCTAACGTGACAAAACTGTTTCGGACGTGCCTCGGAACGTGCGCTCTTCCCCGGTTCCGCGACGCGGCACGGGGCCGCAGGTCCATCGGTCCGCTCTTGGCTGCTTGCACACGCCCCGCCCGTGAGGGTGCCAGGCTGGCCGATCTCCCGAATATATCAACGGCGGGGGGCTCGGGCAAATAAACGTAAGACTTTATGGCCAAATATGATTGGCCCGTCTTTTAGCGGCTGATAAGCACTACCGGCTGGGTAGATTTAACGGAGCGAATACCGACCCCTTGCGAGTCTCCGAAAGCGTCTCCAGACGCGGCGCTAAGCCGTCGTGCGCCCTCTGAGAAGAGCGCGGCGGGCAGTGCGTGAAGCAGCGACTCACTCCGGCGTATCGACCTCTTTCAGGCCGCTTTGCGCCAGGGGACTTGCAGCCGTCGTAGCGGCTGATGCGCGAAGAGCCGGCGCACCATCGTTCGCAGCCGCCGTTTCTTGCCCGGCTGAACCGTCAACAAGTCGGGGATGTCGGGAAAATTCTCCGCCAGCGCTTCGGGGCCGTTGACCAGCGGCTGTGCGTCCCACGGCTCGATCGAGATGAATCCGCGATCGACGAGCGAACTGCGAAAACAGCGAATGCCCGGCTCGGCGAACATCGCCGCCGAAAACGAAAACGTGCTGTTGGGCATGGCCAGGCATTGGCAGCGGGAGAGCGCGTACCAATCGCGGATGAAATCGAGCTTCGTGTGGCCGACGTTCACGCGAAAGTCATCCAGCATCGCCGGCTGATAGTCGGAGAACGCTTTGGCCACCAGCGGCACATCGTCCGAGGCGACGTACAAAAACGGTTCGTCGAGCGTCGGCCAGACGGCTTCCAGCCAGCGCAGGTACCAGTCGATCGGCGTGCGATAGAAGATGCTGTGTCCGTAATCACCGCGGCGGACATGGATGCCGACGGCGGTCTTTCCCCGTGCCGCGATCGGCTCCCAACCGCGCGCCAGTCGGCTGTCGAGCCGGGGGGCGAGGCGAAAAACGTCGCGCAAGTAGTCTCGGTCGGGAGCGTAATAGCTCGTGTGGTACTGGAAATATCCGTGGATATCGTGCCCGGCGAGCGGCTCGTTCCGGTTCGGAATCAGTGCATCGTGCCGGCCATGCGAATCCTTCTCGCGAAAGATCGGCAATTGGCGCTCGACCGGAGGATCGCTGGCCGCGAACAGATAGTTGCCCACCCAGGCCGGACACTCCACACGCAGACCGAACCGGCGGGCGTAAGTTTTGGCGAACATGTATTGAAAAACCATGTTGCCGAATCGACCCATCGTGCCGAGCCGCGAAACGCTAAAGGTGCCCTGCATGGAGTGAGACCCTCGGGTGCGAAAGGCGGATGCTGCTGCGGCGCGAACGGGGAGACTTGGGCGCGCGAGCACGAAGCGGACGAAGAGGTGCAGACAGGCGCGACAGACGGTCGCCTGTTCCTCAAACATCGGCAGTCGCAGGTCGCCGGTTGCGACGAGCATGCCTGCCGCTCTTTATTTCGCCCCGATCGCCTATTTGCCTGGCGATTGCCGCATCGGCGGCGGCGGCGGCGACGGCGATGGCTAGCATGGCCCCGATTCGGCCTGCAACGCGAACGCTAGCGTCGCCGGCGGTCGATCCAGGCCGGCCAACCGCGGAACGAAAAAAGGGGAGCTTCGGGTGTTCGATCGCCGAAAGCTTATGTAGATAAGGATTGCTCCACACTCCGGCTGCGTGTCCGCCTCGCCGAGCATTTTTGCTTCGGCCCCCCTCCCTCGCACGCCAGCAATCACCGCGCCCGCCCGCCGCATACGTCCCCGTCCTGCGTCACTCCATTGCAGCGTCATGAGCTCCACTCCGTCTAGCGCGTGCCGAGCGATCGCCTTGTGGCTGCGCTGCGCATCGGCGACGCTGATGGCGTGTTTTCTCTGGTCCTTACCGAGCGCCGGTTACGCTCAGACGTTGCCCCCCTTGGCAACGAGCGCAGCGTTGCCCGCCGCCGCATTGCAACCGACGGCGATGCAACCGACGGGCGCGGCCATGGACGGTGCCGAGAATCCTTCCGCTGCGGACGCAGCATCTCCCTCGTCAACTCCCGGGGCGGACCTGGTTGACGCGTCGGCCGCCTCACCGGAACCTGCCTCGCCCGCGTCGCTCTTGCCGACCGATCCGGCCCCTTCGCCCGCCTGGACCCGGGTTTGGCGCTGGCTGCCGGAAGGAATGGTTCCGTTTGGTCCGCGCACGCCCGAGAGCAAGAAAGACCGCGGCCTCGGCCTGCCGCTGGCAGGACGTGGCTGGCGGAGCAATCCCTTCTCAATCACCGCCTTCTCGGGCGCGACTTACGGCAGCCCGCTGATCCCCGGTCATTTGAACCAACGGGCCAGCTATTACGGCGGCCTGAACATCGCCTGGGATTACGATCATTACTGGGGAATCGAAAAACGCCTCGGCTTCGGCGCCTTGGATCTGGCGAACGGCCAGCAACAGCCGATTTCACAAACCGGGCTTAGTGTCACGGGCGAATATCGCCTGATGTACTACCCCTTGGGCGACGCTCGCTGGCGCCCCTTCGTGACGGCCGGCGTCGGCTGGAGCGATTTCTATTTCACCGACGACCACGGCGCCACGCACATCGACACCGTCGGCATGATTCCCTTCGGGGGCGGCCTGAAATACCTGATCAACGACCGCATCGCCGTACGGGTGGACCTGATCGACGAAGTGACGTTTTCCGGCGGCGCGCTATCGACGTTTCACTACGTCGCCTTGACCGGCGGCCTGGAAATTCGCTACGGCCACCGCCTGATCAACATGCCCTGGCACCGCAAAGAGAATTGACTTGGGACTGTCAGGCCTCTAGCCCAGCACGGTTTGTCATCTCTTGGGGGGGGCGGTCGGTCGCGTTTCTCTTTTCGTAACCGCTGCATCGCCATGCACCCGGCTAACAAGAGAAAGCGCCGCCACGGCATCGCGTGCGGTGCCGTGGCGGCCTGACTCATTAAACGCGAGATCGCCGGACGGTCCGTCGATAGCCGTAAATCCCCATTCCAATCGCGCCGAAAGCGGCCATCAAGAACGATGACGGCTCCGGCGCGGCTGCCATTACGGCGTCGTAAACGGCCAGGGTCGCAGCGTCCTGTTGAGAATCGGGTGCAAACGTGGCGAAACCACCCGGGTTGTCGGGGTCGGTCGTAGTGTCGGTGGCAAAGATGTCTACGAGCGGACCGGTCGACAAGGTGGGCCCATCGACGAAGCTCACGATCACTTCAAACGCGAAACCATATTCTCCGTAGGTTTGCGTCGAATCTGGTGCGATGTAGAGGTCCTTTTCCAGCTCGTGAAAATCGTACAGTGAGACGCCAAAGCCTTGATAGAAAGGCGTCGTGCCGTTCACATATACGTCGCCGTACGATGCCCCAGGGTGAGGATCGGTTACCGGATCGGGATTGCCGGCGTATCGGTCGTAGATATGCAAGTCCGTGCCGGCGCTGGCCGGCACAGCGGGTCCGCCGGTTCCGTCGGAATAGTACAACGGGCTGAGGATGTTAAACGTCGCGGTGTACAGCGGCCACGGTCCGGCGGTCTGCGCAAAGCCCTCGTAAGTGCCCAGGCTGCCATCCGCGTTCGGTGTTTGCGCAAACGCGTCGAGGAACAGGTTTGCCGGTCCAGGGGTCGCGCCGTCCTGATCCAAGACAGGCTGGGCCGATGCCGCGGTAAACGACGCGGGGTTGCCGTTCGTGTCGTAATTGATCGATAGGTCGAAGCCGTGCCCCCACGCTCGTTCGGCAACAATCACGATTGACAGGGCCATGAAACAAGTAAAAAACGATCGCATATAAAGGGCCTTTCTGAGTCTTGAGGAGTAGGGTCGCATTGTCGAGGGTTTCATTCGGAAAGAGGCAATCCACGCCATCGCGGTCATGGGACGCCTTTGAGCCATGGGCGGCTGACTAAGCAAGGCAATGACTACGCCCGTTAAGCCAGCGACGGAGGCCGAGTAATCCGGCAGCGATCGCAACGAGCGACAATGAAGACGGCTCGGGCGCCGCAGCCGCCATCACGGCCTGATAAATTGCCTCGGATGCCGCATCTTGCTGCTGATACGACGCGTTTTCGGCGAAGTCACCATAGTTCGGATCGGAGGTCGCGAACACATTGACCAGCGGCGCCGAGGCAAGCGTTACGCCATCGGAAAAATGAACTACGATGTCGAAGGCAAAGCCGTACTCGCCATAAGCGTCGCCCGAGCCGATATAGAGATCCTTCTCCATTTCGTGCGTGTCGTAGAGCGACACGCCGTAGCCCGCTTCGAACGAACTTTGGCCGGTGATGTAGACATCACCGAACGCGGCTCCCGGGTGCGGATCGAGCGTAGGCTCGGGATTACCCGCCCATAGGTCGTACATGTCGATGTACGTGCCGACCGGAGCTTCAGTGGCCACCACCGTGTTGTGCGGCCCGTTGATCGTTCCGTCGGAGAAATAGAGCGGACTGATGACGTTATAGGTCGCCGTATACGGCAACCAGGGGCCCGCCGTCTGCACGAAGCCGTGGATCACGGGCATGTAGGTGCCGGCGGAGCCTGTCTCGGCGGAGGAGAACTCCTCGATGAACATGTTGGTCGGCGCTGCGGTTACCTGCTGAGTGTCGAAGAAGCCTTCCTGCGAGGCAGCCGTGAGGGAGACAGGCGTAAAGCTGTTGTTGTAATTGACGGATAAACTGAAGCCGTGCCCGAATGCGATTGCGGCATTCGCCGAAATAGCAACGAGCGCAATGACACTACGTAGAATCTTCATGGTAGAAGCTCCGAAAAGTCTCTAAGCGCTGCCGCGGGGTGCGGCAGTCGGAAATTGGCTAATGCTGTGGCAGACGGATTCTCGGCCCTGACCGACGGCCGCGCCCTGGCAGGCTTGGCATCGGTGGTTTCACAGCATTAGCAACTCCTGCTCAGTTCGACTCGTAGAAGGTGAGAACACGCTGGTTGGGGCGGGCAAAGTTCGTGGCGCTGTTGGGATTCACCAACACGCTATTGGCGTCCTGTGCAACCCACGAACTAAACAAATCGATGCTGATCTTGTCCGCATGCCCATCTGCAAACAGGTAATTCGCGCAATCGTTGTGAACGGTGGGGTTCACTTCCGCCAAAATCACGTTCCAGTACTGATTTCGGTAAACGTCAACCGGGGCGTACCAGGTTGACGTATGAACGTGGTCGTCGGTCGCTTCGCGGCCCGTCCAAGAGCCTTCGAACAAGACGATCAGTTTGTCTGCATCCTGAATCTGGTTGATGTTCAGCACCGAGTACCCGTCGCTCGTCTGATAGGCGATGTACTCGTTGATGACGTAACTCGTCCCCATGATTCCGGCCGCGTCAGGCTGAACGCGCGCTTCCCCCATGGGGTCGTCCGGGCAGAGCCGCATTTCATCGACGTTCTCCACGAACGGAGCCAGGGTATCGACCCACGACAAGGTATCTCCGGCGTGGTAGGTCCACGGGAAATGTCCGCCGTGAATGTCGGTGTACTGGCACATCGCAATTCCAAACTGGTGCAGATTGTTCAAGCACACCGTCTGCCGCGCCGTTTCCCGTACATACTGGATCGCCGGAAACAGGATCGTCGCGGCGAGCGCGATGATCACCATGACGACCAGTAACTCAATCAACGTGAATCCCGCGCGATTGCCGGCCTGCCATCTCATTGACCGTTGGCCCCCTCGAGAAACCGCCCGTCGTTCAGCCGCATTGGACTGAGCAAAACGAATCGCAAAACCA
>DATJTR010000619.1:0-6001 GCA_035503215.1 Pirellulales bacterium | reverse complement strand
CCGCTTGAATGTGGGGAGCGCCGCGGCCGAGCTACGCTCGCGCCGCGACGAACTGGTCGCCTGGCTCGACGCGCGCCGGCGACTTGGGCTCGCCGAGCCGCAATATCGCTGGGGAGGGGCCGACATCCAGCCGGGCGACTGGTTGTTGATGCGCAATCCTTCGCCCTACAACCTGTTCACCGATTTGTCTCCCGGCCTGTTCACGCATGTCGGCGTCGTGGCCCTGGAAAAAGGAACGGATGGAATCACGCGAATGGTATTGATCGATATGCCGGAAAAGGGCCACCGCATGCCGGCGACGAATCTCGATACCTTCGTCCAGCGCTCGCGGCACTACCTGTTCCTGCGTCATCCCGACCCAGAAGTCGCTCGCCGAATGGGCGAAACCGCGGCCTCGCTCATCGGGCACGAAACGGAGTTCGATTTGACCTTCCGCACCGATCGGATCGTGGAGCTGGCCAGCCAACCGCTGGACGGCAAAAAGATCACCACCTACTGTGCAGGCCTGCTGCTGTTGTGCGCGCTCGAATCGGGCGAACCTCGTAACGAGTTTTTTCCAATCGCCGAGACCGCCGCCGGAGGCGAAACGGTCGAGAATCTGGCCCAGTTGGGTTTGTCATTCGGCCGCGACTTCATTTCCCCTACGGGTGGGCTCTTTTCGCCGCGGCTGGAAATCATCGGCCGGCACGAGCCTACTTACGATCCGCGCCGCGAAATCGAGGAGGCGATTTACGACTACTTCGCTCGGCAGCTGGCGGCCAAAAAACTCAACACTTCGCCGGATTTGTATCAATCGCTGCGAGTGAAAATGGCCGAAGCCGCTCGGCACAACGCCCTGTTGGCCGCCGCCCTGACCGCCGCGCAGGGCGTTAGCCACAATCTCGATCTGGTCAGCGCCGCCAAGGCCGCGGCGGTTGTCGAAACGCTCGACGACATCGCCTACGGCGCCAGCGGCGAATTTCTCAAGGCTCAAGACGCCATCCGATCAGCGCCTGCCGACCGGAGGAGCGAACGCGGGCTGACGCCCGCCCAACGCTCGGCTGCGGCCACCTATCGGCAGCGGCATCCCCGGCAATATGAACTTTGGCGGCAGGGGCAGATCTCGCGCCGCCAGTTGCGGATCGAATTGGTCAATTACTACGTGGCCCAAGGCCGGGCCGACATCGACCGCCGTTTCTTCGCCCCCGCCTCGACCGCCGCGGCGGCAAAAAAGCAATAGATTGGCCTGGTCCGAGCGATTGTCTATCGGCCCGCGACAGGGCAGAATCAGCAACAGGTCGCCACACCAGCGCGATTCTGCATGGCCCCCACCCTGCTCAGGCGGCTGGGGGCGCAATCATCTGAGACTTTCGGCAACAGATTCTAGAGGGCAAAGGCGGACGAACATGCGCAAGTTTTGGGGCGGCAGCTCGGTGTTGGCAGTCATTTTCATCGCCTGGGCCATTTCGGCATCACATGTCCGCAGTGCCGACGAAAACCAGGAAAATCTGAATTCCACCACTCCCGACACGGCAAATCCCGATGCCTTCCCCGAAGGAAAGCCGCCCAAAGCGGAGAAGGGAGATTCTGATTCGCTTACGCCGGCCCCAGATAAGCGATTGACCGCCTTGCATGCCGAATTCATCAAGAAGGCGGAGAAACTGGCCGGCGAATATGTCCGGTCGAAACAGCCCGACCGGGCCGTCGTCGTCTACGAAGAGATTTTAAAACTCGTCCCCGACGAACCCCGCGCCAAACAGCAGCTCGACAAGCTTCGCCAGTTCGAAGCGGTCGCCGGCCGTAAGGTGTTTGAAGTGCAGGCCAAGGCAGACTGGCAAGACACAGGCATCCGCGTGATTGCCGGCAAACCATTGAAACTGGCTGCCTCGGGCAATTGGACCTTGAATGTCTCTCAGGAAGTCGGTCCCGATGGAATGGAAATCCCCAAAGTGCTCAAGGACGTCCGCTTGGGCGCCCTGATCGGCATGATCAACGATCCGGCGGCCAAGGAGTCAAAGCCATTCGTGATCGGCGCGTCGACCGAACTTTCCACCAAAGAATCGGGCCCGCTGCTCGTGCGCATCCACGATCCCGAGCCGGCGGACAACCGGGGGTCTTTGACGCTCGAAATCACCGGTCGCTTCGACTCGAAGTGACCGAAACCCCGCGGTTTCGCTTCAACCCACCTCCCCTGCCTTCGGTAGCCGGGGTTGTCACTCCCGAGTCGAAGATCTACTCGCGAGCTGGCATTTTTATTTGTCGTTCTCTGCCGCCCGCGGGGTCTGGGTATTTCATGCCGCAGGCCGAGGTGGTTCTAGACCGGGCGAAAAGTCCTCTTGCTCGCCGCAGTCCGGCGCGATCGTCAAAGTCGCGCCATGTGGAACTCTAGCGATCGCGTAGGCCGGCAAAGGCAGGTCGATTGCGGGTTCTTGCTAAGGATTGCCGCTCAAGGCCGTCGATAGCTGTAAGCAAGCTCGAGCTCAATCGGACGGATCGAGCAGGCGAAGCCCGGGTGTGCGCATTAAAGACGCCCTCGCGCGAGCGAAAGCAACGACTGTAGCGAGCGGTCGCAGTCCCCTCCGTACATCGACGGCGGCGACGAAGCTAACGCCAAGAGCGCGAAGTTAGACACCACCGGTAAGCCTCGCCTGCGGAACCGCGGGGGAGCTCTTAACACCTACCTTGTGCATTCTGTTGACTGTTGAGGAGTCAAAATCATGAAGTTCCGTACTCTGTTGCCCGCCCTGTTGGTGGCCGGTCTGTTCAGCTTCGCCGCGGCGAAGTCTGAAGCCGCGTTCTTCGGTTTCAATGGCGGTTGTGGTTGCGGCGCTGCCGCTGAACCTTCCTGCGCTGCTCCTGCCGAACCGTCGTGCGCCGCTCCTGCCGCTGAACCCTCGTGCTGCGCTGCTGAGCCCTCGTGCTGCGCCGCTCCGTCGTGCTGCTCGCCTTGCGGCTGCCACCGTCACCACTGCCGTTTCTTCCAAGGCAAGACGTTCTGCTGCCACAAGTCGCGCTGCTGCCAGCCGACCTGCTGCGCCCCGGCTCCTTGCTGCGAACCGGCTCCTTGCTGCCCGCAGCCCTGCTGCCGCCGTCATCACCACTGCCACCGTCATCACCGCTGCTGCCAGCCGACCTGCTGCGCTCCGGCGTGCGAACCCAGCTGCTGCGGCGGTTGAGATCGACGGTCGACAGACCCAGCTCGCTGTTAGCTTTTTCCGAGCGACGAACAAGCGGCCCGCCCCTCGAAAGGTTGGGCCGCTTGTTTTTTTGCGCGCGGCGGGCGTTTTCCCCCCTTCTTGGCTGACCAGCCGCCCTTTTCTCGGCCGTCCCACGACGCTGGTTCTCTCTGCCTGAATCCCGCGACAAATCGGGCAAAACCGCCACGATGGCCTGAATTTGCTTGACGGCTGGCCCGCTCCCGAGCAACCTAGAAATTGCGCCAGCGTGCGCGCCTCGGGGGCGCCCGGTGGTCCCTGCTTGGGCTGCGCCGTCTGCTGCCTGAGGGCGGATTCGATTAACCAATTCCCATCCGTTTGGCGGGTGTCCCATGCGATCTCTCTCGCGACGAACCGTTGGTTGGCTGACCTTGGCGTTCATGCTCTCCGCGGGGGCGCTTTTGTCGGCCTCACTTGGCGACGATGCCCCGCAGCCGACCGACGAGCGGCTCAGCGCACAAGTCTCGGCGGGCGAGTTCGGCTCGGCCCTCGAGGCCGCCGGGAAGATCGGCGATGCGGCTCGACGCGATCAATGGCTGGCCCGCATCGCCGCCGCGCAAGCGAAATCCGGCGCCCGTGCCGGTTCGTATAGCACTCTGGCCAGCATGCAGGACGACCGCCTGCGAGCGGCCGCGCTCCAAGAGCCCAGCGGAAAAGGGGGCCAAGGTGGCGCGAACTTCCAGCAATTGATTCAGTTGATCACCGATACGATCGCACCGACCACGTGGGACGAAGTCGGCGGCCCCGGGGCCATCTCGTCCTATTCGGCCGGCGGTGGCGTCTTCGTCGATGCCGACGGCGTCGTCCACCGCACGGTACGCGATTCGTCGAGCGGCGGTTTGGCCGTCGCCCGTCTGGCGGCAATCCAAGCCGAAGCGAATCCGCGGGCCAAAAGTGCCGGCAAAACGAACACCGACGTGCGGGCCTATTCGCAACTGCGCAAGGTCTCACTCAATCGGCTGGAAAAGCAGGTTCAGCTCCGGCTGGCTGATGGCCGCCGACCCACCGAAGAGATGTTCACCCTGGGCGGCCTGGAAAAGATCAAATACGTATTCGTCTATCCCGACTCGGGCGACGTCGTGTTGGCCGGGCCGGCCGGCGCGTGGGGACCCGACGCCGAAGGACGGCAAGTCAGCCAGGCTTCGGGTCGGCCCGTGCTGCAATTGGACGACCTGGTCGTCGTCCTTCGCCACATCCTGCATACGACCCACGGGCAATTCGGTTGCTCGATCAATCCTCGCGAGGACGCCCTGGCCAAGACCAAGGCGTTCGTCGAACAATCGGCCAAGACTCCACTGAAAGAGGGGGCCGGCGGGCGTTGGCTGAAACAGTTGCGCGATCAGATGGGCAAGCAGGACGTCGTCGTCAATGGCATCGATCCCCGCACTCGCGTGGCCCAAGTGCTGGTCGAAGCCGACTATCGCATGAAACTGGTCGGCATGGGGCTCGAACCCGCCGTCCCTGGAGTGCAAAGCTATCTCGATTCGCTGCACGTTCCTCGCGGCGAGGCTCCGCCACCCCTCGACGTATTGCGTTGGTGGTTCACGCTCAACGACAAGGACATTCAGGCCAGCGAAGGGCGCGACGCCTTCGCGCTGGCGGCTCATACCGTGCGCGTGCAGAGCGAGAACGAAATGCTTTCGGCCTTGGGGCAGCGGGTTCATACCGGCAAGTCGGAGCCGCTCAACAAGCAATTCGCTCAAAGCTTCAGCGAGCACTTCGCCGCCTTGGCCGCGAAGTATCCGGTCTATGCCGATCTGGAAAACATCTTCGACCTGGCCCTCGCCGGCGCGCTTATCAAGACGCAAGATTTGGCGGGCCGCGCCAATTGGCACCTGACCTGCTTCGGCAACGAGAGCGCCTATCCCGTCACCCTACGCCCCGCTCCCAAGACCGTCGAAACGGTGATCAACCATCGCGTGCTCAACCAGGTGCACATCATCGCCGGCGTGAGTGGCGGCGTACAAGTCGATCCATCGGCCAAAATGAGCGGCGAGGCGATCGAGACCGACAAGGCGCAATTGCCGATCGAGCGTCGCTACGGCACGCCCGAAAAGCTGCCCGCCAGCGCCTGGTGGTGGGATTAACCGGCGCGGCTAATTGGGCGACAACGCTCTCGCCGGGGCGATACGGCGCTCGAAGACTTCGGACCCATTCGGCGTGGATCGCTCGATCTACACCAGTGTTTCGGCCTGACGATTGGCCGAACCGCCCGATCCATTCTCCGGCGTGCTGCCATTACGCCCGGGCGGTTGCAGTTGGCCCGGACCCCACCGGCGCCTCAGCCACCAGGCCAGCAGAATGCCCACCGCCGCGATGACCACCACGATCGTAAACACGATCTCGCTGCTGCGGATCCATGCGGCGACCTTGTCGCCGAAGGCGTAGCTCAGGCCGAAGAAACAGCCCACCACGGCCGAAGCGCAAAAGGCATCGAACAGCAGAAAGCGGCGAAACGGGTGGCGCAAGATGCCAAGGCTCAAATAAACCGGCGCCCGCACCCCCACCAGAAACCGCGACACGAACAGCACGCGCAGTCCGTAAAGGTTGATGTACTTTTCCATGCGTGCTTCTCGTTCGGCGTGCAGCAGATGCGCCAAACGGGGATGGGCCTTGACCAGGTTCCGGCCGAAGTGATAGCCGATCACGTACAGCATCGAATCGCCGCATAACGCCCCCGCCAGGCAGGCCGCCAGCGCAATCCACGGATTCAGTTTTCCCACCGAACTGGCCACCCCGGCGGCAATAATGGGCACCTCCTCCGGCAACGGCAGCCCACAGCCGGTGAGCAGCAGCACCAGGAAAAT
>DATJTR010000618.1:0-6217 GCA_035503215.1 Pirellulales bacterium | reverse complement strand
CGAACTCACAAGAAATTCTCAGCCACACGCCATAACATGTCCGAACGCCACCGCCCGAAGAACAGTTCTGCGATGCGCAGACTATTGATCATTGATGATGAATCGAGCATCCGCTTCACGATCAAAGAGGTTTTGGCTGGCGACGACCTGGAGGTCGTCGGCGCCGAAACCGCCGAGGAAGGAATTCGACTGGCCCATGAATTGACGCCCGATCTGGTCTTGCTCGACGTGCGCTTGGGCAAACACTCGGGGCTCGACGTCTTTCATGAGCTGCGCCGCCGCTCGCCCAAAAGCTTGTTGGTGTTCATCACGGGGCATGGGAACGCCGAGACGGCGATCGAGGCAATGAAGCTGGGCGCCTATGACTATCTGGTCAAGCCGCTCGACGTCCACCAGCTTCAGGCCGTGGTCGAGCAGGCCTTGGAAATCAGTCGTTTGATGCGTGTGCCGGCAATTCTCGAAGAGGGAGAGCGGCCGCAGGATCGTCCCGATCTGCTCGTCGGCTGTGGCGCGGCGATGCAGGCGGTCTGCAAACAAATCGGCCGCATCGCCCCGCAGAACGTGAACGTGCTCATCCTGGGCGAAAGCGGCACCGGCAAGGAGCTCGTGGCCCGCGCGATTTATCATCACAGTCAACGCTCCCAGGCGCCATTTCTGGCGATCAACTGCTCGGCGATTCCGGAAACGTTATTGGAAAGCGAATTGTTCGGGCACGAACGGGGGGCCTTCACGGGGGCCGAGCATCGCCGCGTCGGCAAATTCGAACAGTGCAACCACGGCACTTTGTTTCTCGACGAAATCGGCGACATGGCCCTGAGCACGCAGGCCAAGATGCTGCGATTGCTGCAGGAAGGCCGCTTCGAGCGCATCGGTGGCAACGAAACCCTCTCCTGCGACGTGCGAATCATCACCGCGACGAACCAGGACCTGGAAACGTTGATCGAACAAGGACGTTTCCGCAAGGATTTGTACTACCGCGTCCGCGGGGTGACCATCCATCTGCCTCCGCTTCGCGAACGGGCGAGCGACGTCCCCGAGTTGGCCCACTATTTTCTCTACCGTTTCAACCGCGAGATTGGCACCCGGGTCCATTCGATTTCGCCGGAAACGTTGGAATTGCTGGAAAACTATTCCTGGCCCGGCAACGTCCGCGAACTGCAAAACGCCATTCACGAAGCCCTGATCGTGTCGGCAGGCCCGACTCTACTCCCCGACTTCTTGCCCAAGGAAATCCGCCGCGGCGCCGTCCGCGAAGCCTCCGGCGAGATCGTCCAAACCGAGGAAGTCGAGGTCGATTGGCCGGCCTTGCCCCGCCGTCTTGAGGGCTGGCTCGGCGAACATCAGCAAAACCTCTACCGCCGGGCTCTGCAGGACTTCGATCGTTTGATCATTGGCCGCGTCATGCACGAAGTGGGCAACAACCAAGGGCAAGCGGCGCGGATTCTCGGGCTCAGCCGCGTCACCTTGCGGGCGAAGTTGCGCGAGCTGAACATGCCCACCGGACGAACCATTTCGTCCGGCAACTCTTCCCCGGCCGATTGAAGCTGCGGCCTGCCGGCGGCCAAGCCGGTTCGAGGCGACGCCTCCGGCTGAAGACCGCGAGACCGGGCCGTTTTCTCTTCGCGCCGCGACGCCGAATTGCTCCCCGCTTACATCATCGGGGGGAGCGCCGACGTTTTGGCGGCTTCGTTGATGCCTGCAGGTAGGGTGGTCCCCTGCTCGGACAATAGCTGGACTTGTCCGCCATCGGTCAAGATCGACAGATCGCCCAGGATTACCCGCTCCGAGCCGTCGAAGGGCACCCAGTGTTCGTCGCCGTCGAGGGCCGAAGAATCCTCCTGCGGGGCGGCGTTCGGGACGAAGCTGACCTTTTCAATCACGCTGTCCTGAGGGCGAATTCGACGGTTGGTGACTTCGATCCATTGACCGTCGCTGACGCCGGTTTGAACCTCCGTGCGCACTGCTTTGCCATTTTCATAGCTCCAGTAGAACGCTTTTTCGCCGCTGTGGCTCAGCGCCGACACCGGCACGGCTAGTGCGTTAGGGCGCTCGATGATCACTTTGCCGTAAGCATACATGCCCGGCAGAATCTGGCTGTCGGTGCTGGGGAGCTTGACCTGAGCGAGTGCTTCGCGCGTCGCCGGCGGCAGATCGTCGGGAATTTTGCTGCCGGTGTTCGGCAGGTCGATTTCCGCCCGCAGCGTGCGGCTTTTTACGTTCAGCGCCCAGGAGGTTCGCGTCACGGTTCCCAGCACCGGTTGATCGCGAAATGCCTTGGCAAGCACTCTAGCCTTGGTGCCGACGTGGACGTAATTCGCGTCGTGCTCGGGTATGTCGACGAACACCCGCACCACGTCGGTCCGATCGATCACATAGACCGGCGCGGCGGTGCCGCTGGGCGACAGGTTGGGAGAACGCATGTCGGCCGAGGGGTCGCCCGTGGCCGGCAGAACGAAGTCGCCGGTGTTCGCGTTGCGCGACACGACGACGCCGTCGAACGGAGCGTAGAGTTTCAGATAGCCGACCCACGCCTGCATGCGCTTCCAATCGCTGGTGGCGACTTTGACGTTGGCGTCCGCCACGCGAACGGCGACTTCGTCTTCGTGCAGCGTGGCGGTTTGCGATTCCAGATCGGCTTCCGCCTTGACGATTTCGGCCTCGGCGGCATCGCGAGCGGAACTACTCGCGCGGAACTGATTCTCCGATTCGAGCAGCACTTGTGCGTCGACGACGCCCCGTTTCACCTCGCGGCCGAGGCGTTTCACTTCGGAGTCCCAGCGAACGGCTTGCGCGTCGTATTGGCCCCAGATGGCCTTGGCCGACTTGAGGTGGGCTTCCGCGGCTTTGACGTTCGCGGTGGCCACGGCCACCGTTTGTTTGGCCAATTCGACCCTTTGCTCGTCGAGCGTGACGGTCGCTTTCTTGGTCTCGCAATCTTCTTCGATTTCGGGGACGAACAGGTCCGCCAGCACCTGGCCGCTCTTCACCCGATCGCCGATGTCGACATACCACTTTTTGACGTAGCCGGTCAGTTTGGGATAGATCGATGTCCGCTCGTACGTTTCCACGAAACTCGGTTGACCGACGACGCGCACGATGTTGTGCCGCTGCGGCTGTATGATACGGACTTCCGGCGGGGCCGAGGAAACCGTTACCGCCTCGGCCTTATGCTTGTGTGAACAGCCGGGCAGGGTCAATGCAGCCAGGAGACCCGCAATTCCAAGCCCGGCACGGCAGCCCAAAAGCCAAGCCGGCGCCTTGTGGCGCCCGGCAGTCGAATTCCATCCAAAGCTGCGCATCTGCAATCTCCTCTTACGAAACAGGAAGTTCATCTGGTGTGTTTATCATTCGCGGGTGGCGGCGACTCCGAGGCCGGTGACCGCGGCTCCTTCGGTGACTCCGTCGTGCCCCCTCCGGCGGACTCGGGCGCGCCTGGCGACCCACTCTCTGATTCGGCAAAGCCGAGCGGACCGAGCATCTCGTCGGTATTGTGGTGGGTGATATAGGGATCGTTTCCCTCGGGATTCCAAGGGAATTCCATCAGGTGCTCGATTCGATTCTCCTCAGCAACGTCTTCCGCCTCGGTCGGCTGCGCCGCATGACCGTTCACGAGCGCGTCTGCCGCGACCGCGATCCTCGCCGGGGCGGCCTGCACCGCCTGAGCCGGCTGTCCGGCCGTCGGGCCAGATCCGTTGTGTTCGCCGGAGACCGCAGCCGTCGCAAACACGTTCGGATCATAGTACCTACTCTCGCGGTCGTCGGGGTAAATCGAGGGGCTAGTGGCCGCACGGCCGCCGATCACGACGGCAAATACCGACGGCAGAACCAGCAACGTGGCAAACGTCGACATCACCAGGCCGCCGATGACCGCGAGGCCCAGCGGCGCTTGCATTTGACTGCCGCGTTCCAATGCCAAAGCCATCGGCACCATGCCGACGGTCATCGCGCACGCGGTCATGAGAATGGGACGCAAGCGCTCGCTGGCCCCGACGATCGCCGCTTCCACGGCAGGAGATCCGGCTTTCCAGTGATCGTTCATGAACGTGACCAGCATCACCGAATTCGACACCGACACGCCAAGGCACATGATGGAGCCCATGAACGATTCGATATTCAGCGAGGTGTTGGTGCAAAACAGGATCGTGGCAATCCCCGCCATCACCCCGGGGACCGCCGCCACCGAAACCAAGGACAAGCGCGGCGATTGAAAATAGGCGGTCAGCAGCACCACGATCACGAACACGGCGACGCACAATCCAATGCCCAGGGCCTTGAACATCGCGATCATCGGGGGCAACTGCCCCATCAGCTCGACGCGCACGCCGCGCGGTGGAACTCCGGCGGCCTCGATGGCCTCGGCCACGTGAGCCGAAGCCCGCCCCATGTCTTCGCCCTCGACGTTGGCCGTCAGCGTGACATAGCGCTGCGACATGTCGCGATCCAATTCGCCCGGTCGGACGCCTTCCTTGACCGTGGCCACGTCCCGAACCATCAAATTGACCAGCGGATTCACCGTTTGCAGCGGCAGCACCTCGACGTCTTCCGGCTTTTCCATGCGCAGCGGTGGAATTTGCAGTTGCACCAGGTAGTCGAATCCCGTTTTCTTATCGATCCAATAGTTCAGGTTGGTGAATCGGGTCGATGAAGTGGCCATGACGAGCGCGTGGGCCACGTCGGACACGTTCGCCCCGCTCAAGCCGGCCTTCTCGCGATCGATCGTCACCTCGACCGACGGATAATCGAGCATCTGCTCATAGCCGATGTCCCGCAAGGACGGAATTTGTCTCATTTCGCCAGCCACTTTTTCCGCGTATTGCCGGACCATCTTCAAATCGGTTCCCACCACCCGCACCGCGATCGGCGTGAGCGAGCCGAAGCTCATCACGCTGGTGACGATATCCCCCGGCTGGAAACTGAATTGGCACAAAGTGGCCTGTTGCTCCGCTTTCTCCCTGGACAATCCACCCGCTTCCAGTCGTTGCGCCATCCAGGGAATGACTCGCGCGGGCAGGTCCCTGCGCAGCTCTTCGCGGAATTCGGCCAACTTGATGCCACTCTCTTCGTTGAGCGCTACGCGCAACTGGCCGTCGTCGGGCCCACGCATGAACAGCACCATGTTGTCGATGCCGAAATTTGGCGCCACCTGGCCGACGAATCCCATCGAGATATCGATGTTCTCCGGCCCGGCTAAGCGTTCGATCTCACCCAGGCATTTCACGGCCATCTGCCGGGTCAATTCGAAGTTCGAGCCCGGCGGCGGTCGGAACCGCAGCACGAATTGCCCCGAATCGACCTGCGGGAACAGCTCGGTGCCGACTTGCAACCCCAGCACGAGGAGGATCAATACGCAGCCGCCCACATACGCGGGCACGACAATCCACCGCAGCCGCACGAACCAGTGAACGAGCTTGTGATAAATCTTCAGCAAACGCTCGAACAGCCCGACTTTCTCGCTCCCCTGCTGGTGTCCGTGATCCATGTGCTTCAGCAAGCTGACGCACAGGATCGGCACGAACGTGCTGGAAAGCAAATACGAGGAAATCATGGCG
The DNA here is from genome assembly GCA_035503215.1 of Pirellulales bacterium. Classification (GTDB taxonomy): domain Bacteria; phylum Planctomycetota; class Planctomycetia; order Pirellulales; family PALSA-1355; genus DATJTR01. Next base: position 668 of record DATJTR010000618.1, on the reverse strand, counting down.
AAGCCCACGCCCAAGGTCAGCGGCATGAACAGCGAGCGGAGCGGATCGCCCATGATAAATGCCGGTATGAAGACCGACAAAATGCAGAGCAAGGCCAATAGTCGCGGCACGGCCGTCACCATCGTGGCCCGCAGCACCGCGGTCGCCACGTTGTCGGTGCGCTCCATCTGCGCGTGCATGTTTTCCACCGCGACCGTGGCCTCGTCGACCAGAATGCCGATGGCCAAGGCCAGGCCTCCTAGCGACATGATGTTGATCGTATTGCCGGTCACCCATAACCCGAACAGCGAGCCCAGCAGCGCCAGCGGGATGTTCGACACGACGACCAGAGCACTCCGCAAATCGCCGAGGAACAAGAGGATCATCAAGCCCGTCAAGCCGGCGCCGATCAATCCCTCGGTCGCCACGCTCTCGACGGCCGCCACGACGGTCGGCGATTCGTCGAATTCGAAATCGACCGAAACGTCCTTGGGCACCGCATCGCGGAACATCTGCATCGCCTTGTGCACGTCGGCGACCACGGTCAAGGTCGAGCCAGTATCCTTCTTGATGATCGGGAGGAAGACCGATTTCTTGCCGTTCACCAGGGCGTAGCCATAGGTGATGTCGGTATCATCCTGAATCGTCGCGATGTCCCGGAGGTAGACGTTCTCGCCAATCCTGACCGG
>DATJTR010000617.1:0-4444 GCA_035503215.1 Pirellulales bacterium | reverse complement strand
GGGTCTTTTTCTTATTGTTTACCGGGACCCGATATTCCTCCACCGTGGCGCTGACCACGTCGATGCGTGAACGGCTGGCGATGTTGAGCCTGGTGCTCTTAATCTTGATTGCCGGCTTGGTACCGTCGCCCAGTGTTGTCTCGCGTTATCACGCCGCCGAAGAGATCCTTCGGCAGCGCACGATATTCCAGCACGACGGCTCGGAATCATCCGCGGCAGTTGCCAGCAGCCCATCACGCGAGGATTGAGCGCGTTTGCCTTGCCGGCTTCCGAGCGACTTTCTTTGACCAAGCCATTACCGCGGCTGCCACTTCGTCGATCACGAGCCCCGCGGGAACGCAGAGAAAGCTGGAGGTATTGCTGCAGTCTGTCTGGTTCTGCCTTACAAACACGCTTCGAGATCGGTCACCACTTGAAGCTGTACGAAACGTAAGTGACTTCGGGCGAGCCGCCGGGGCCGGTCTGTTTGATGAATGATCCGGCGAAGAGCTTCGAGTAGCCGACGAACACGTCCTGATGTTCGCTGACGTGGAAGTTGACGGTAAAGTCGATTTCGTCTCCCACGTCGCGGCCCGCGGCGCCGGTCGGGTCGTAGCGCAGCACCGCACCGTTGGCGGCATAGAGGGCGTCGCGCGCGCTGTCCAAGCGGAAGATGTGATACTGCACGACGGGCGTGATCCACTTCGTGGGAAAGCAGGTGAACTGCATGTTCAAGTCGCGAATGTTCTGCCGACCCACCAGGTCGAGATAGCCGAAATAGGCGTGTCCCCAGGGATAGAGCTGGTTGAACGTGCGGTGGACCGGGTCGCCCGGATAGCGGTTTCCGCTGGCCCATTCGTAATACACCCAGAATTGCGGAGTGCTGGGCAAACTGGCAAACCGGCGACCCAACCCCGTCGCACTCCCGCCGGCGATGGTTTGCTCGTTGACGTACCGGCCGAATTGATACATGCCCTCGAAATCCCAAAGAGAATTCTCCCAATCGCCGGCGTAGCGGGCTCCCAGGGTACTGACGTCGTAGCCGCCGACGGCGCCGAAGTTGCCAGATGCCGTCTGGTTGGTGTCGTCCAGGAACAGGTAATAGGTATCGATTTGCTGTCCCTGGCAGGGCCGATAATTGCTCCAAATCCCGGCGAACTGGATGCGAGGGTTCGGCTGGTCGAAGCGATCGACGAGCATTTCGACCGGCTCGACGGCAAAACCGTCCAAATCCCAGTTCTCGCTGCGCCAAAAGCCCTTGATGCCGCTGAACGTCCGGCGGACGTTGGGAAAATCGGAGGATGAAATCAACCGCTGCGAGCCATAATTCAATTCCTGCCGGCCGCCGCGAAGGTAGATTGGACTGTCGTCGTACTCGCCAAGTTTCAGGTCGGCGAACAGATTCAAAAGATCGGCGTGATCGGCGTCGGAGGCCAGCGGCGGCTGCGATTGAGGCGTGGTCTGGGAATCCTGCATCTCGACATAGACCCGAAACAGGTCGGTGTACCACACGTCCAAATAGATCCGCGATCGCGTCAGCGTATAGCGGTTGATCAGCGAAGTCAGTCGGCTGTTGATCTGATTCATGTACCGCACGCGCTCTTCGCCGCCGACGGACCACATCCAATCGTCGCCCGGGTGACGGCGTTTCAGGCGACCGAAAAAGTCGCGGTCGGCCGGATCCACACCGTCGAGAAACTTGTAGTTGGCGTCGAAGAAGGCGATCGGGTTGGACGCGACCGGCGGATAGGGGACCGACGGCGCGCTCGGGCGAAAATTGCCGCTCAAGAAGTCTCGGGCCGAATAGTAGCCCGGCCCGCTCGGCGCAATCGAAAACCAGCCGATCCTCGGCAGCGGTTGCAGCACCGGAACCTGCGACCAGAGCGATTGCTGCGCCTCGGGAACCACGGCCGCGGTTTCGGCAGGGAAAGCGTACTGGTCGCTCCCTCGCTGTGACGCGTTGCCTCGTGTCGCGCTCTGGAAGGTGACGGGAGCGCTCGGGAGCCCGGGACGACCGTTTACTTCAGTATCCGATTCCTGGGCCACCGCCATGCCGGTCCCTAAACAGACAACCGTCATGTAGAGCAGCACGCGAACGCCGCGGCCGGGCGCGAGACGGCGGGGACAACCAAGACATCGATGTCCCCCAAGGCTGCCGAAGCCGGCTCCAAGCGCGTAAGGACGAGTGCGAACTCGCGCGCTTTCGCTCGTCTGGCCGGCGAAGTGGGACATCGCAGCTCCTGCTCGCAGGGCAGGAGCGGACGTCGCGCACTCCTACCGCAGCGTTGAAACGCGGTAGGAGTCATCAGCCGAAGGTGCCGGCGGTTTCGTGGGGGACTCCATCCCCATCGTTGGATTGCGACGCTGCGGGGCGAATCGATCACCCGTCACGGCTTGCCCATCACGTTGCGGCAGCTGCCGTGTCGCCCGGCGAGCGCATGAGCGCTGCTCGTTTCTTCGACAAGCCACGGCAGGTTTCTGAAGGCGTTTATGCGACTCTTTGGTTTGAACGGGGGCTGCGTGGCAACATGCTGGCGCTGCGATCGCGTCGCGGTACATTGGACGTAGAGGCGGCGATCGAGCCTCGGCGGCGCGAAACCGAGCTCTCGCACGCAGGAACCAAAACGCGTGATGCGCTTCTCGCCTAAGGCCACTCCCCTGCGGCCCGCAAGGTTGGTGGCACTACGTCATCAATCGTTCTGCCAAATCGAGCGCAGCTCGTAGACGGTCAGGGCTGAAAACTTCGCCGTGCCGCCCGTCGCTTTGAGACTTGAGGCAAGCGACTTGGCGGTCGGGTCGATCGGCATCGGCACGTAGGTCAAACCGTCGGCGGCGAAGACTTCCAGGCCGGTGCGGTCGACGAACACCGTCAGACGGATCTTGCCCTCTTTGAGCGGAGCCGGAGCGCGGTGGCCGTTGACGACGATTTCTTGCGTCCGCGCGACGTAGCTCAATGTCGCCCCGCCGAGCGTGAACACCACCTCTGCCTCGCTGGAAGGTTCGAACTCGGCGCGCACTTCCACCAGTTCGGTGCCAAGGTTCGTCAGCAGGTCGGCGGAGGCGGGAGTGAGCGTAAATGGCTCGAGCCGATGCGTCTTACGCCGTAGCGATTCCAACTCCTTGGCCGGCTGGCGAGTGAGACGCACACCATCGGTAGTGGCGGCCAGCCCGAGTTCGTGCGGGATGGTCATCGACTGGTTGAACGGCATGCCAGGGGTTGTCGTCTGGAACCAGCCGATTTGAATGCGACGGCCGTCCGCTTGGGGGACGTCGCTGAAGGTTTGCGGCGCGTAGAATCCGCGGCCCCACTGCCCGGTCAACTTCGAAATTTCGGGTCGGAAGTCGCTGCCGTCGAACGTGCCGATGGCGTATTCCGAATTGGCCCCGCTCAGCACCCACTTGCGGTTCTGGCGGTCGCCGTCGACGGGCAGTTCGAAGAAATCGGGGCACTCGCAGAGGTAGCCATCTTTTCCCTCAATGCCCCCCTCGACAATGCTGGCCAACTTCCAATCCTTGAGGTTGGGCGAGTTGAAGATGTGAATCGTGTGTTTCCCACTGACCGCGACGTACAGCGCGAGGACCCATCGCCGGCTGGGTTCGTGCCAGATGACTTTTGGGTCGCGGTTGCCGGCGGTCACCTGGTCGATCACCGGGTTTTGCTCGAACTTGGTAAACGCGCGTCCGTCGCTGCTGTAAGCCAGGCACTGCACGGTCGGATCGCCCGCGGCGGTGTAAATGAGGACCAAGGGAGGTTGGCCGGCCGTGCCCGAGCCACTCGTGCCGAAGCCGCTGGAGTTGGCATGGTCGACGACGGCACTGCCGCTGAACATTGGCCCGAATCGATCGGGCAGCAGCGCCTCGCTCAATTCGTTCCAGTGGACCAGGTCCTTGCTCACCGCGTGTCCCCAGTGCATGTTCCCCCAATTGCAGCCGTAAGGGTTGTGTTGGAAGAACAGGTGGTACTCGCTGGCGAAATAGACCATGCCGTTGGGGTCGTTGTTCCAACCGCGCTTGGCCGAAAAGTGCAACTGGCCGCGCAGCGGCTCGGCATACAGGTCGCCGTCGTCCGCGATGCGGTCGCTCGGTTGGATCGCATCGAGTGCCGACGAGTCTTCGGGCAGGCGATCGATTTTCACCGTCAGCGTTTTTCCGTTCCAGGCGGAGACGTCCATCGGAGCCCACCAATCGGCCTTGCCGTCGGCCAATTCGACGTCGTTTCTCACCAGTGTCTGGCCGTCCGCCGAGAGCGTGACGGCCCGCTTCGTCGCTCCATTCTTGATCGGCAAGTTCAAGTACCTGGTCGAAATCTTGAATTGCCGCGTTGCGTCCGTCAGCCAGGCGGGCGGCTTGCGATCGGTTTGCACGATCTCGTCGACGTTGAGATGCCCCCATCCGCCGACGGCATGGTCGACGACTTGGATGGTCGCCAGTTTTCCGACGAGATCGCTCACGTTCCAAGAATCCG
>DATJTR010000616.1:0-4879 GCA_035503215.1 Pirellulales bacterium | reverse complement strand
GTGGCCGATCCGCAGTCCAGCAGCGTTAGCATCTTGATCGTCGACGACGAGCCCAAGAATCTCAGCGTGTTGGAAACCGTGCTGGTCGATCCGATTTACCGGCTGGTAAGGGCGTCCTCGGCCGACGAAGCCCTCCTGGCTCTGATCGCCGGCGACTTTGCCTTGATCATTCTCGACGTCCACATGCCGGGGATGAACGGCTTCGAGCTAGCCGAAATGATCAAGCAGCGGAAGAAGACGGCCGAAGTACCCATCATCTTTCTAACCGCGTATTACAGTGATGATCAATACGTGCTGGAAGGCTACAGTACCGGCGCCGTCGACTATTTGCACAAGCCGATCAACCCGATCGTCCTCCGCTCGAAAGTGGCCGTGTTCGTCGAGCTCTACACCCGCCGCCGCGAGTGCGAGCTGATCGCCAAAAGCCTGATGATCGAGGTCACCGAGCGCCGCCGGGCCCAGGAAGAGTTGGTCCGATTGAATCAGGAGCTGGAACGCCGTGTCGAGGCCCGCACGGCCGAGCTCATGGCGGCCGGTGCTGCTCAGCGCGAAAGCGAAGAACGACTCCGGCTGGCCAACGAGGCTTCCGGCACCGGAATGTGGGAATGGAACCTGCAGACAAATCGGGTCACCTGGTCCGCCGAGTGTTACGCCATCTACGGCTTGAGCGAAGCAGAGTTTGACGGTACTTGGGAAGGTTTTTTGAACCTGATCCAGCCATCCGACCGAGTTCGAGTGCGCGAGGCCCTGATGAACGCCGTCAGCCACCGCGACCCCTTCGCTTGTGATTTTCGCATCCTGCGTCCCGACGGCACCACACGCTGGATTGCCAATCGGGGCCGAGCGTTTTTCGACCGCGAACTGAAAACGCTCCGCCTGATCGGCACTCTCATCGACATCAGCTACCGCAAAGAGACTGAGCTGCAACTGCTGGAAGCGGATCGCCGTAAGAACGAGTTTTTGGCGTCGCTGGCCCATGAGCTGCGCAATCCGCTCGCTCCGATCCGCAATTCGACCGAAATCCTGCTGCTGACCAAACCGGCCGATCCGCAGCTCGAATGGGCCGCTAACGTCATCGATCGCCAAGTGCGGCAATTGACCCGGCTTGTCGACGATCTGTTGGAAATGTCGCGCATCACGACCGGCAAGCTTGAAGTCCGGCGGCAGACGGTCGATATGGCCTCGGTCATTCGCGCATCGATCGAAACCAGCCTGCCTTTGCTCGAGCAGGGCCGGCACCAACTGTCCGTCGAGTTGCCAGCCAAGCCTGTGCTGGTCGAAGCCGATCCGATCCGCATGGCCCAGGTCCTCTCGAACCTGCTTAACAACGCCGCCAAATACACCGACCCCGGAGGGCAGGTGCAAGTCCAATTGACGTCAACAGGCGGTCAGGCCGTCATTTCGGTGCGCGATTCGGGAACCGGCATTCCGGCTGAATTGCTCCCGCACGTTTTCGACATGTTCATGCAGGCCGACCGGCACGCCGACCGCTCGCAGAGTGGATTGGGGATCGGATTGACGTTGGTCAAACGTTTGGTCGAAATGCACGAGGGCACCATCGAGGCCCGCAGCGAGGGCACAGGCCGTGGCAGCGAATTCGTCGTTCGGTTGCCGTTGGCCCAAAGGTGCGAGCCGCTTGAGTCTCCGCCGATCGATCGGCACGCCCTGGTCGGCTCCCTCCGCATCCTGGTTGTCGATGACAACGTCGATGCCGCCAACAGCCTTGCCGAAATGCTGAAGTTGATCGGCAACGACGTTCGAGTCGCTCACGACGGCTTGGCCGGTCTCCATCAAGCCGAGGCCTTCCGTCCCCAAGTGGCTTTACTCGACCTGGGCATGCCAGGACTCGACGGTTGCGACGTCTGCCGCCGGATCAAACAGCAGGATTGGGGAAAGGCGATTACCGTCGTCGCCCTCACGGGCTGGGGACAAGAAGAAGATCGGCGTCGTACCGGCGAAGCCGGTTTCGATCATCATTTGATTAAGCCGGTCGATTTTGGCACGCTGAGCGAATTGCTCGCCAAAATCGCTCCCCTGGGCTGATCAACGCGGCACGCTGGGACCGGCGTCACCCCCTCGCCACGCACCGCGATGGCTGGCGGCACTCGGCTCTCGAACAAGTCAACGGCCATTGCGTCTGGCTAATCCACCGCGCCGCTTCTCGACTCTTCCACTTTTCCGAGCAGGCCATAGCCCTGTTTCCAACAGGTCGATGAAGGCCCGCCGAATCCGGCTCTCGGTCACGTGGGGAACGCTGTAGCCGAAACACGCGATCGGGCGCAGGTGCAGGCTTGAGCGGGCGCCGACGTTGCCTTAGGATTGAATCGTGGGCGAGAACTAGATGAACAGAGAAGCCAGACGCATCTAAATAAAGCCATCCCCAATCGCGGAGTGCCGCGCCGGCAGGCGTTGCGCCACGTGCTTCGATGTCCACGTTCCAAGCGCTCCGTTTTTGGTGTGGGCCGGTTTAGGCGAGGCTCTGATGTTTTCATTTCCTACGGTCCGGTCGGGATGCGCTGCCGTTGCCGTGACGATGGCAACCGTCTTGCCGCTAGTCGATCTTGTCGGGGCCCGACTGAACTCCGCCGCTCGCGGGGCCGAGGGGACCGAGCAGCACCTGAAGTTCTTCGAAACGAAGATTCGGCCGCTGCTGGCCAGTAAGTGCACCGAATGCCACGGCGCCGAGACACAGGAATCCTCGTTGCGCCTAGATAGCTACGCGGGAATGCTCAAGGGGGGAAAGCTTGGCCCTGCTGTCGTTCCGGGCAACATCGACGAGAGCCTGATCATCTCCGCGGTCGGTTACAAAGACGAAAACCTGCAGATGCCCCCCGACGGCCGGCTGGCAGAGGCCGATATCGAGCAACTGCGAACATGGATCCTGATGGGGGCCCCTCATCCCGACGGCAATCCGTCGGCCGCGGTCACACTGCGGCCCGAGCCGATCGATTTCGGCGAGGCGCGCAAGTTCTGGGCCTTTCAGCCGATCAAGCGGCCGGACGTCCCACTGTTGGAAGACGGCGATCGCACGCTCCACCCTATCGACGCGCTGCTGTTATCCAGCCTGAGGGCGCGCGGGCTAACGCCGAACCCCGCCGCCGGCAAGCGAACCTTGATCCGCCGGGCAACATTCGACCTGACCGGTCTGCCTCCCACGCCGGAGGAGATCGCGGATTTTCTGGCCGATGAATCCCCGGCGGCGTTCGAAAAGGTGATCGACCGGCTGCTAGGTTCTTCGCAATACGGCGAACGCTGGGGGCGTCACTGGCTGGACGTCGCCCGCTACGCCGACAGCAACGGGCAGGATGAAAATCAGGCATTTGTCGACGCCTGGCGCTATCGCAACTATGTGATCGACGCGTTCAACGCGGACGAGCCGTTCGACCGGTTTCTTCTCGAGCAGGTGGCGGGCGATCTTTTGGAGAAGGAGGAGGTTCCGGGAGAACATGCCCGCGACTATGGTCCGTGGATCGCCACCGGCTTTCTTGCGCTAGGACCAAAGGTGCTGGCCGAGAAAGATGAGACGAAGATGGAGATGGACATCGTTGACGAACAGATCGACACGTTCGGTCAGGCGTTCTTGGGACTCACGCTGGCCTGCGCCCGCTGCCATGACCACAAGTTCGACCCGATCTCCACCGCGGACTATTACGCTCTGGCCGGAATCTTCAAAAGCACGAAATCGATGCAGTCGTTGAAGACGATTGCCAAATACAACGAACGCATTCTGGCGACGGAAGAGGAAATCAAGCAAAAGGCCGCGATCGACGAACGGATCAAAACGAAGCAACAGGAACTGGATGCCCTGGTTAATGCGGCCAAACAAGAGCTGTCGAAGGTGACGGATGCCGCGACGGACAGTTCACCTCCCCAAGACCCTGAGCAGAAATATCCGGAGGAGACGAGAAATCGACTATCCCGACTGCGCGACGAGATCAAGCAACTCGCGGCACAAGCCCCCGAGCTGCCAACGGCGATGGGAGTTCAAGAGGGGACGGCGGCCGACGCGCGCATTCATGTTCGCGGCAGCCATCTCACGTTGGGAAGGCGGGTGAAACGCGGCGTTCCCGCGGTGCTGCAAAGCGGAGGTCCGCTGGAAATCGGAGAAGCGGAAAGCGGTCGCTTGCAACTGGCGAAGTGGCTCGTGAGCCCTGGGAATCCGCTGACCGCGCGAGTCGCGGTTAATCGCATTTGGCGATGGCACTTTGGCCAGGGGTTGGTAGCTTCAACGGACAACTTCGGCAGATTGGGCGAGCGCCCCTCCCATCCGGAACTGCTCGACTGGCTGGCTGCGGAGTTCATCGAAAGCGGTTGGTCGATCAAGGCCCTGCACAAGCAGATCATGCTCAGCAGCGCCTACCAGCACAGCAGCGATTCCGCAGCCCAGAATACATCGCTCGATCCCGAAAACAGCGCCTGCTGGCGGGCCAACGTTCAGCGGCTGGATGCGGAGTCGATTCGGGATTCCCTGCTGACCGTCAGTGGATTGCTCGACCGCAGCCGCGGCCAATCGGCCCTGAATCTTTCCAAGTGGCAACTCGTCTTCGACCATACCTCGAAAGACGACACCAGTTATGACACGTTGCGCCGCTCGGTGTATCTGCCCGTGATTCGCAATAACCTCTATGACGGATTTGCGCTGTTCGACTATACGACTGCGGATGTGACGATCGGCAGTCGCGAAACGTCGACCGTGGCCCCGCAAGCGCTGTTCGTGATGAACAGCGAGTTGTTCGCGTCCGCGGCCGAAGCGCTCGCGCGGCGATTGTTTCAAGACGTCTCCGCTGTCGATCGGGAGCGAGTCGTCCGGTTATATGAGATTGCCCTTGGCCGAGAGCCGAAGGATCACGAGATTCGCCGCCTATTGGATTTTATTTCG